>UQMR01000038.1 GCA_900542255.1 uncultured Porphyromonadaceae bacterium | reverse complement strand
CAAAACATACGCAACAGCCCTCTTTTTCACATCGCAGCTTACCGGATAAGCATTTTTGGAATTATCTTTGCACCCGAAAAAACAAAGGCACAGATTCTACCATGTGGTTATCGTTAGCATTCCTGTCTGCACTGCTATTGGGCGGATATGAAGTCTTCAAGAAAGCAGCGCTCAACAACAACGCCGTAATACCGGTATTGCTGCTCAACACACTCTTCTGCTCGCTGCTGTTCCTGCCGCTCATCATTCTCTCATACGCCGCGCCCGAGCTCATGCGCGACACCATCTTCTACGTACCCCACGTCGATGCCCGCACGCACCTCTACATCTTCGGCAAGTCGTGCATAGTGCTCACTTCGTGGTTGTTTGCATACTTTGCCACCAAGCATCTGCCCATCACCATTGCAGGACCTATCAAGGCATCGCAACCGATACTTACCCTCGTAGGCGCGCTCATCATATTCGGCGAGCGGCTCAACATATACCAGTGGATAGGCGTAATCCTCGCCATCGTATCGTTTATCATGCTGTCGCTATCGGGGAAGAAAGAGGGCATCAACTTCAAGCACAACCTGTGGATTCTCTTCATCGTGCTGGCCACGGTCACCGGAGCCATGAGCGCACTCTATGACAAATACCTCATGTCGCACAACTTCGACCGCATGACCGTACTCGTATGGTACTCCTATTACCAATTCGGGCTGATGGCGCTTATAAGCCTCATCCTCTGGTATCCGCGACGCAAAACATCTACCCCCTTCCAATGGCGGAACAGCATATTCTTCATTTCGCTGTTTCTCGTCTGCGCCGACTTCGTATACTTCTACGCCCTCAGCTACCCCGACTCCATGATTTCCATCGTATCCATGATACGGCGCAGCAGCGTCGTGGTGAGCTTTATAGCCGGGGCACTTATCTTCAAGGAGAAAAATATCAAAGACAAATCGACCGACCTCATACTCGTCTTGCTCGGCATGTTGTTCCTATATATAGGTACGCGAGCCTGATTTTGCGCCGCGCCGCACCGCCATTGTCGTAAAAAATATCTATTTTTGTCACAGGGCACAGTTGCCCCACAAATTACCCTATCATGAAAATATTCCGTCACATCATCGTTTTTATACTCATGACAGCTCACGTCGCAGCATGGGCTGCCACCGACATGGGCGACGTATGGGGAACCCTGCCGCAAAAGATAGTGCCCACCATAGAAGCCAACCGGCGCATGGATATGACCGACCTTTACCGCGCCGGACAACCGGCGCGCGCCGCCACGCTGCTGGGAGGCGAGGCCGAGATAACCGCTATGGGCGACAATTATATAACGGTGCGCCTATCAGAGAGCAACACCCTGCAAATAAAACGCATCCATACGACGAACGGCACGATATACGTCACCATACAAACCCTCTACGCCCCGGCCGCCAACAGCCGCATAGAGATATACGACAGCAACTGGCAGATACTCGATGCGCACCGCTACCTTCCCGAGGTAACGGCCGGCGATTTTATCGACCCCACCCTCGACAAGGAGCAGCGATACGAGATACTCGCCACCCTGCTCATTCCCACCATAGAATATACAATGAACGAAGCCGGCAACGACATAGAGGCGCACGCCACCTTCGAGCAGACACTCGATGCCGACTCCTACCGGCGCATAGCCTCCCACCTGATACTGCACCGCACCCTGCAATGGAACGGCAAAAAATGGCAGCTCACCCCCATGCAATGACACATCGCGGCACCCGATAACCGCCATTTTGCGCACCCTATATAGCAAACCGTTACATAACTTATAATCTAACATTACATTAGATTATAAAGGATAAAAAAACGAAAAAACGGCAACGCCAAGCGATGGTTTTTCGTTATCTTTGCACATCGAATTTTTTACTAACTAATCCCTATAAAGAAATGGTAAGTTACAAAGATTTAGGCTTGGTGAACACCCGGGAGATGTTCCGTAAAGCCATGGAAGGCAAGTATGCCATCGCTGCATTCAACTTCAACAACATGGAGCAAATGCAAGCCATCGTGCAAGCTGCCGTAGAATGCAAATCGCCCGTCATCCTGCAAGTTTCGAGCGGTGCGCGCAAATATGCCAACCAAACCATCCTTCGCTACATGGCGCAAGGCGCAGTAGAATATGCCAAGGAGCTGGGCTATGCAATACCTATCTGCTTGCACCTCGACCACGGCGACACCTTCGAGTTGTGCAAATCCTGCGTAGACATGGGCTTCTCATCGGTCATGATCGACGGTTCGCACCACCCCTACGAGGAGAACGTAGAGCTCACCCGCCGCGTTGTAGAATATGCACACAAATACGATGTAACCGTAGAAGGTGAATTGGGCGTATTGGCCGGCGTAGAAGACGAGGTATCGGCAGAGCACCACACCTACACCCGTCCCGAAGAGGTAGAAGACTTCCTCTCGAAAACAGGTGTAGACTCTCTCGCCATCTCGATAGGTACCTCGCACGGCGCCAACAAATTCCGTCCCGAGCAATGCACCCGCAATGCCGACGGCGTTCTCGTTCCGCCCCCCTTGCGCTTCGACATCCTCGAAGAGATAGAGAAACGTATCCCGGGCTTCCCCATCGTACTCCACGGCTCATCGAGCGTGCCCCAAGACAAAGTTGCCATCATCAACAAATACGGCGGCGCCCTCAAAGATGCCATCGGTATCCCCGAAGAGCAACTCCGCCGCGCAGCCACCTCGGCCGTTTGCAAAATCAACATCGACTCAGACGGCCGTCTTGCCATGACCGCTGCCATCAGAGAGGTATTTGCAACGAAACCCGCCGAGTTCGACCCGCGTAAATACTTAGGCCCGGCACGCGACTCACTCAGAGAACTCTACAAACACAAAATCATAGACGTTCTCGGCAGCGCAAACAAAGCCTAATATATTCTTTTGTCATAGCAAGAAGCTGTTTGTAAGAATCTTACAAACAGCTTCTCTTTTTTGCGGGGAGAAGAGCAGCCGCAAGGCAATAAAAACAGGCACAAGCGGCAAACCTTTTGGCTCACACCGGCGTTAAGGTATCGACATCTGTCGACAACAAGCCGATATAAGCCACGATATGAGAGTAAAAAATAAATATTCACGCAAAGGGTTGACAAGTAACGATTATTTTTCTTACCTTTGCGGAGCTTTTTTAACGATGTATTAGCCTTGGGAAAGTTTACTACATACAAATTGTTGCTTAAAAATATCCCCGCAGGGGAGACGCAAACCTTTGAGTATGAGCTTGGCAATGATTTTTTTGCCGAAGTAGAAGGCCCCGAGGTACAGCGCGGGAAAGTAAAAGTTCGCGTGCAAGCCAAACATGCCGCCGCATCATACGAGTTGCGGTTTGGCTTGACGGGTATCATATACATCCCATGCGACCGCTGTCTCGATGACATGGAACACGAGGTAAACGTCGAAGAAAAACTGCACGTAAAGATAGGCGACGAATACAGGGAAGAAGGCGACGACACGCTGGTAATCCCCGAGCCCGGAGAACTGAACATTGCATGGCTTCTCTATGAATTTATCGCCTTGACCATTCCTTTGAAGCATGTGCATCCATACGGAAAATGCAACAAAGAGATGAGTGCGCAACTGCACAAGATGAGGGCCCACCTTCCCGAAGCGGAAGAGGAGAACGAAGAGGGTGTGTTGCCGCCTTACGAAGACGACAACAGCGAGACACCCACAGACCCCCGCTGGGATGCCCTCAAAAAATTGAAAAGATAATAATTAAAACATAAAAAAAATGGCACATCCTAAAAGAAAACAGTCAAAGACAAGAACAGCCAAAAGAAGAACTCATGACAAGGCTGTAGCCCCCACATTGGCAATATGCCCCAATTGCGGTGCATGGCATGTATATCACACCGTATGCGGCGAATGCGGCTATTATAGAGGGAAATTGGCTATTGAAAAAGAGGCCGCTGTATAATTTTATCCGGCCTGAGCAAAATGCCCTAAAGCAATTTAGGGCATTTTTTCAAATTATCATTCGCAGAGAAATCATATATTTGCAATATCATTTTCTCTCATTACATACGTGACAAAAACAAGAATATGCTAAGAGCTAAAATTACAGGAATAGCCTCGTACGTACCCGACTACGTGTTGACCAACGACGAGCTGTCGAAAATGGTAGATACCAACGACGAATGGATTACCACTCGCGTAGGCATAAAAGAACGCCGCATCCTGAAAGAGAAAGGCAGCGGCTCGTCAGACCTCGGCTATCGCGCCGTAGCACGTCTGATAGAGAAAACAGGTATCCGCCCCGAGGAGATAGACCTCATTATCTGTGCCACATCGAACCCCGATTACAGATTCCCGTCGACAGCCTCTATCATAGCCGAGAAGTTAGGTATAAAAACCACCTACGGCTACGATTTGGAAGCTGCCTGCGCCGGTTTTATCGTCTCTTTGCAAGCTGCCGCCGCATACATACAGGCTGGCATATACAAAAAAGTCGTTGTCGTTGCCGCCGAAAAGATGTCATCGATGACCAACTACAACGACCGCTCGACATGCCCCCTCTTCGGTGATGCCGCCGCATGCGTATTGGTAGAACCGTCAGAAGATGGCACCGGTATCATCGACAGCACCCTGCATACCGACGGTATCGGGTTGCACCATCTCATCATGAACGCCGGAGGCTCGGTACTTCCCGCATCCCACGAGACAGTCGATAACAACGACCACTTCGTTTTCCAAGACGGCCGCTTTGTATTCAAGCACGCTGTTACCGACATGATACGGTCGTCAAACACCGTCATGCTGCGCAACAACCTCACGGTCGACGACATAGACTTCTTCGTACCGCACCAAGCCAACCTGCGCATCATAGAAGCCATAGCCGAGCGCTTCAACATACCTTCTGAGAAAGTTCTCGTCAACATACAGAAGTACGGCAACACAAGCGCAGCCTCTATTCCGTTGTGCCTCAGCGACTTCGAGAGCCGTTTCAAGAAAGGCGACAAGTTTGTCCTCACAGCATTCGGCGCAGGATTTACCTGGGGCGCGCTCTACCTCATCTGGGGTTACGACGCAAAATAATATACCCTACATATACGCAAAACGCACCCGACACCGAGCGGATGCGTTTTTGCTATCTATATAGATGAGCCTCACCACGTAAAGGAGAGAAAACCAACAGGGAAAAGCCACCCTTGCAAAACCAGAAAATATACTATCTTTGCATGACAGGGAGCCATGCCACCCTGAAAAGAGACAATCACCCATCACGTAGGAAACCAGAAAAAAGGAAAGCATGCACAAATCGGGATTCGTAAATATAGTGGGCAACCCCAACGTAGGGAAATCGACTCTCATGAATTCGCTCGTAGGAGAACGCATCTCTATCATCACGGCCAAAGCCCAGACCACACGCCACCGCATCATGGGCATCGTCAATACCGACGACATGCAAATCGTCTACTCAGACACCCCCGGCGTACTCAACCCCCACTACAAGCTGCAAGAATCGATGCTCGGATTCTCGCAATCGGCATTGGTAGATGCAGATATTCTATTGTATGTGACCGATACCGTAGAAACCCCCGACAAGCACAACGACTTCCTGCAAAGAGTAGCCACAGAAACGATACCCGTCATTGTCGTCATCAACAAAATAGACCTGTTGAAGGGACAAGAGGAGCTCGAAGGCCTCGTAGAACGATGGAAAACCCTGTTGCCGCAGGCCGAGATAATACCCATATCGGCCATGCTCCGCTTCAATATAGAGAGACTGCTGGGGCGCATCAAGGAGCTCCTGCCCGAGTCGCCGCCATTCTTCGACAAAGATGCGCTGACCGACAAACCCGCCCGCTTCTTCGTGACCGAAATCATCCGCGAGAAGATACTGCTCACCTACGACAAAGAGATACCGTACGCCTGCGAGGCTGTCGTAGAGCAATTCAAAGAGAGCGACAAACAGATAGACATTGCTGCCGTAATATACGTAGAGCGCGACTCCCAGAAAGGAATCGTCATAGGCCGCGGAGGCGCTTCGCTCAAAAAAGTAGGCACACTGGCCAGAAAAGAGATAGAAACCTTCTTCGACAAGAAAGTATTCCTGCAACTCTACGTCAAGGTAGAGAAAGACTGGCGCAATAAAGAAAAGAAACTTCGCAGCTTCGGTTACATCACCGACTGACATAAAACAAGAACAATCAATATGGGAAACTTAGTAGCCATTGTAGGCCGCCCCAATGTGGGCAAATCGACACTCTTCAACCGGCTCACACAGTCGCGACAAGCGATTGTAAACGAGACAGCCGGCACCACACGCGACCGACAATACGGTAAAGTAGACTGGGAAGGGCGCGAGTTCTCTATCGTCGATACCGGGGGATGGGTTGTCAACTCGGAAGACATCTTTGAGGAAGAGATAAACAAGCAGGTAGCCATAGCCATAGAAGAAGCCGATGTGGTAATATTCGTGGTAGACGTCACCAACGGCACCACCGACCTCGATGACCACGTTGCCAACATATTGCGACGCTCCAAGAAGCCCGTCATACTGGCTGCCAACAAATCAGACTCCAACCAGTCGCAATACTACGCTGCCGAATTTTACAAACTCGGGTTAGGCGACCCCGTTTGCGTCTCTGCCATCAATGGCAGCGGCACCGGCGACCTGCTCGACATCATAGTAAGCAAATTCACAAAAGAAGACACCGAGGAGTTTGAAAGCGACATACCGCGCTTTGCCGTAGTAGGTCGTCCCAACGCAGGAAAATCCTCTATCGTAAATGCCTTCATCGGCGAGGAGCGCAATATCGTTACCGACATTGCAGGCACTACGCGCGACTCCATCTACACCCGGTACAACAAGTTCGGTTTCGACTTCTATCTGGTCGACACCGCAGGCATACGCAAAAAGGGCAAAGTATCGGAAGAGCTCGAATACTATTCTATCATACGCTCCATCAGAGCCATAGAAAACTCCGATGTGTGCATACTCATGATAGACGCCACGCGCGGTATCGAAGGGCAAGACCTCAATATATTCTCGCTCATCCAGAGGAACCGCAAAGGGCTGGTTGTCTGCGTCAACAAATGGGACTTGGTAGAAGACAAATCGACGGCCGCCATCAAGACATTCGAGAATGCCATCCGCAACCGGCTTGCGCCATTTACCGATTTCCCCATCATTTTCACCTCGGCCATTACCAAGCAGCGCATATACAAAGTTCTCGACACAGCCATCGAGGTGTACAAGAACCGCAAGCGCATCGTACCCACCTCGAAACTCAACGAAGTGATGCTCCCGGCCATCGAGGCATACCCGCCACCCGCCACAAAAGGCAAATACGTAAAGATAAAATATGTCACCATGCTCAAAGAGGCACAAATCCCCTCGTTTATCTTCTTCTGCAACCTGCCGCAATGGGTCAAAGAGCCCTACAAACGCTACTTGGAGAACAAGATACGCGAGACATGGAACTACTGCGGCACGCCCATCAATATCTTTATGAGAGAAAAATAAAGGCCGAAAAGCAACCCTTGGTAACACCCCCATATCATAAGAGACTCCCTTGCCATAACTGTTATGACAAGGGAGATTTTTTATACCTGCGCACCCTGCCCATTCGGCAAAAACGAGCCTGCCCCGGCCTGTAAGCACGAATATTATGACAAAAAAAATTCCAAAAGATAGGAAAGACCGAATAAATAATTTACATTTGCAAAAGAGACCTTATGAAAAACACCTTGCAAGCAAAACAAAAGATAAAACCAACTAACAATACTAATAATACACAACTATGTTCAAAGATCAACCCAAAGGATTGATAGCTGCGGCGCTGGCAAATATGGGCGAGCGTTTCGGCTTCTACATCATGATGGCGATTCTCACGCTATTTATTTCTGCAAAATTCGGACTCAACGAAACTACTGCCGGCTACATCTACTCGGGCTTCTACGCCTCTATCTACCTGCTGGCACTGGTAGGCGGTATCATCGCCGACAAAACCCAGAATTACAAAGGAACTATTCTGATGGGGCTCATCATCATGTCTATCGGCTACCTCATCATCGCCATACCCACTCCCACTCCCGTACCCAACCTGCCGCTCTACCTCACGCTCACCTGCTTCGGGCTCTTGGTTATCGCCTTCGGTAACGGTCTCTTCAAAGGCAACCTGCAAGCATTGGTAGGACAAATGTATGACAACGCCCAATACGCATCGAAACGCGAATCGGGCTTCCAGATATTCTACATGTTTATCAACATCGGCGGATTCTTCGCCCCGTGGATTGCCATAGGCGTGCGCAACTGGTGGCTGAAAGTAAACGGATTCGACTATAACGCCAAGCTGCCCGAGCTGTGCCACGAATATATCAACACAGGCGGCCAGATGAGCGGAGAAGGACTTGCCAACCTCACCACGTATGCCAACAGTGCATATCTCGACGGGAGACAAGTTACCGACCTCGCCACATTCTGCGACAGCTACATCGACGTATTCAGCCGCGGCTTCCACTACGCATTCATCGCCGCCATCTTTATGATGATAATCTCGCTCATGATATACATGGCCAACAAGAGCAAATTCCCCGACCCGTCGAAGAAAGCAGCCGAGAAAGCAACCCAAGCATCGGCCGAAGAGATAAAAATGGATGCACAAGAGATAAAACAACGCATCTATGCACTCTTTGCCGTATTTGGCATCGTAATCTTCTTCTGGGTTTCGTTCCACCAAAACGGATACTCGCTCACCTATTTCGCCAGAGACTACGTCAACCTCGATGTAATCAACATAGACCTCGGATTCACCACCATCAAGGGAGCCGAGATATTCCAATGCGTCAACCCCTTCTTCGTAGTGACACTCACGCCCATCATCATGTGGTTCTTCGGATGGTTAAACAAGAAAGGCAAGAACATATCCACCCCCATGAAGATAGCCTTGGGTATGGGTATCGCCGCCATTGCATACTTGTTCCTCATGTTCTTCTCGCTGGCACTCCCCTCCAAGGCCGAACTGTCGCATATGAGAACCGATGAGATAGAACAGATACTCGTTACACCGTGGGTAATGGTAGGCCTCTACTTCATCCTCACCGTTGCCGAGCTCTTCATCTCACCCCTCGGACTTGCATTCGTATCGAAAGTAGCTCCCCCTCACATGCAAGGCCTTATGCAAGGCTTCTGGCTCGCAGCCACAGCCGTGGGCAACTCGCTCCTCTTCGTAGGCGGATTGCTCTACACCAGCATGCCTATGTGGATTACATGGGGCGTATTCGTAATAGCTTGCGGCGGCTCGATGCTCGTCATGCTATCGATGGTGAAGTGGCTCGAAAGAGTGACCCGATAACCCTCTCCCTTACATAAACAATCCAGCCAAACCTCATCGGTTTGGCTGGATTGTTATATATAGGGCCCATATCATGAGAAATCAGGCCGCAGTACGACCTGTCACTCACCCTTGTTCCTCGTCACTACATCGAGAAAATCGGGACGCTTTATGCGGGAATAGGTATCCTTGTCGAGATAAAATACGACCCAATCTTCCAACAAAGGCAGCCTGCACAACGTAGTATCGGCGCACTCCATCGTATCGAGCAGCTCATAAGAGACTCCGTTCTCCCGCAATTTATATAAAAAAGAGTCCATGCTACGCACATAGACCTTTACCGTCGAGTTGGGCGATGCGCTGCGACATATTGCCCCAAAGCGCCCCGTAACCGACATAGCCCCTATGGCTGCCGACCCTACGGCCATGGCCATAGTTGCCGCCATGAGCCCATACAGGAGATTGCGAAATATCTTCTGCCCCTTCGTCAAGGCAGCCGCATATTCGGTACACAGCAGCAATAACAGAGGCACCGCCCATAAAAACGGCACATAGCGCATCCACCACGCTTGCTCAAAGATGAAACAGGAGAAGAAAAGCAGTACCGCCAACAGCAGACACGGCCGCACCTTCTCGACAGGCAAGCGCCTGCGACAACAAGCGAACAACAGAACCGAACCTATCAGGATATAGACAAAGAAGGGCCCGAAACCGGCTATGCGCCTGTCGAAAGCAATCACATAATCGTTCAGAGAGTCCGTCACACCGGGTATCCACACGGCCGTGCCGTCGTATGTATAGAAAAGCGACCTCACAAAATTTATTACACGGTTACCGTCCTCGTACAGCTGCGGCGTATTGATAGCCATTATATCTACCGAAGAACCTACCAACGGATAAAAGGGGTTGCCCCATCCCAATGTATTTGTCACATAGGGATGATAGCCCAGGCCACACATGCCTACAACCATCAATAATACCGAAAATAGAGCCAGCTGATACGACAAACGCCTGCGATGCGCCCAGAAGAACCATATCACGGCAACAGCCAGCACCCAATATTCATAGAAAGCGACGGTAAACTTCACCGTCGGCGCCATCAATGCCGCCATAACAAGCACACTCCATGCCGCAAAACCCGACTTCCGGTATATCTGCACCAACGACAGCACCGTAAGCAACATAAGGCTATACATGGCATAATCGACGTAATAGACATATAGCTGCCGCAACACAATCGGACTCATAGATGTTACCAAGGCGAGCCACAACACCTTACCCCGAGAGTATGCCGGGAACTCGCGGCGTATAAACGCCAAAGCCATGAAGAACGTAGAAGCCGCCAACAGGATATTGACAGCCTTACCAGATTCGAGCCGGCCGGTAAACGACGCTATCGTGGCGGCCATTGTCTCTACCCCTTTGGCATAGTGCCGTATCCACAATACGCCTATCCCGTCTGACCCGGCAAAGGGATTCCACCCTTCCAGCAAGGCAATCACAGCACCCTGATGATAGAGATTGCCGTCGGAACTATTGTCGTAGATAAGCGCCGAAGTAGATATGGCCACGAAAAGCAGCAAAAACAGTACAACATAATATCGCACTACCGCACCTCGGGCAGATTTTACCGTCTTGGCCAGCCATACATGGCCACACAACACCGACACGGCGCATGCCGCCGGGAAAACCCACGGTTGCACATGACTGCCCGCCGCAAAGAGAAGCGACGAGAGGCACAGGGAGAGGAACAGCATCGCCAGCAAGACATATCCCCAAACGTAGCACTCGGCAGCAGTAGGCGTAAACAGTCTGTAACCTTTCATACGAAGAATAATGGTGCCGGAACAAAAACCTTACTGAAATAGCGACAACTGGCGGTCGAGCAGCCGGAACGACATACGATGGCAGGGTGTTGCTCCATACCGGGCTATGGCCTCGCGATGGTCGCGAGTGGGATACCCCTTGTTTTTATCCCAACCGTATTGTGGGTAAAGGTCGTGCAGCTGCATCATATAATCGTCGCGATAGGTCTTTGCCAGCACCGAAGCGGCTGCAATGGAGAGATACTTGCCGTCGCCCTTTACAACACAGTCATAGGGAATATCGCGATAGGGCTTAAAACGGTTCCCATCGACAATAAGATGCTGCGGTGCAACACCCAGCTGCTCTATGGCGCGGTGCATGGCAAGAATCGAGGCATTGAGGATATTGATGCGGTCTATCTCCTGAGGCTCTACCCGAGCAACGGCCCATGCTATGGCATCTCGCTCAATAACAGGACGCAAGGCATAGCGCTGCTTCTCGCTCAGCTGTTTCGAATCATTGAGCAGCGGATGTTCGTACCCGACAGGCAGTATCACGGCAGCGGCATACACAGCCCCCGCCAAACAACCGCGGCCGGCTTCATCGCAACCTGCTTCTAAACAATGCGCATCCATGCATGATAATAAAGCCATATCTATACAGCATAAAAAACTTTCGGAGGCACATCGTTGTTATAACGGCAAAGCCTTCACTACATGAGTAAAAGAGGTTTATCTAGCCGAAAGTTGTTTGTTATTCCTAAGTTATAGTTTGCTATTTGTTTGATTTTAGGTAGGGAAAGGTTCGTCGCGATGACGGACCTCTTCTTTTTTCTACTTACCCAGGCGCAACAGGGCCCCGGTCGTTGCATCGAAAACGGCGTTGGCAGGAGCCTTCTTGTCGACAAACCACGAAGAATCGAGACCATATACCACACCCAGCTGTGCTATCGGCAACTCCTCCTCGACATAGGTTCTGCCATCATACGAAATGGCAATAACCGCCTTTCCGGGAATCGTATAGGCCAAAGCCTTCTTGGGCAACTCTACAATATTGCCCTTGTTGTCGACGGGATACTCCCCTTTTTCGGTTACCGTCACAGAGATGCTCACAGGAGCACCGCTCAGGTCATCGGCATCGACAAATCCCAGGAAATCCGAGAAACGGAACAGTATCTCGCTCTCTACATCATCCTCGGGGCAATACTCTACGCGTTTTACAACCCGCTCTACCGATTTGGTGCCCAAGAAGAGCGCTGTGAGAGCCGCCTCTTGTGCATCGAGCTGAGCGATGATAAGTTTGAAGGAGTCGCCATCGGCCGGCATCTTATCTACATCACCAGTCAATAAATCGAGCCGGCTCTCGCGGATACGATATATCTGCTTGGCAGCCACCTCGGCCATCTTGGCTATCGACCCTGACATGAGCAGCTCCTCAGAGAAGACTTTGCTTACATCTATGCTATCGGGCTCATCGGGGGCCACCGGCGGACACGACAGGTCGGCTATTTCGGGCTCGGCATTGATACTATAAATCAGGCCATCGGGGTTGACGTATATATAGGGTGTCTGCCCCGACTTGAAGGTGAGCTGATAGCGGTTCTCGGTATCGGCAATACCGCGCGGCACCATACAGACGCGCTCTATGGCCCATGTCTCAGAATCTTCGGTTACAATATCCGTCACACCGAGGTATTTCTTGGCATATTTATAGTAAGGACCGGCCTTGCACACTGTTTTTGTGGCAACGAACTCTATATCGGCGACCGTATAGGGCAGATAATAATTGAGCGCATACTCATTGAACTTATCGGGCACCAACTTTACCATGTCTTGCGCTACCGACAAAAGCGGCAAGGCGCAGCATACCAACGGAATGAACAGTTTTCGTTTCATAAATATCTCATATTACTTATTTACTTGACTTATTTCGGAGAGCGATTATTTATCTTTACTCCTAAGCCGCTTGAAGGCTTTGCCTATGCAAGCGACAATATCTTGTGCAAGGATAGCCTCCTCGGAGCTCTCGGCAACGGCAATATCTCCCGCCAGGCCATGCAGATATACGCCTAACATGGCTGCCTGCTCGGGCGCGTAACCCTGGGCCAGCAGAGCTGTCAACATGCCCGTAAGCACATCGCCGCTTCCTGCGGTGGCCATACCGGGATTGCCTGTCATGTTGAAAAAGACTTCGCCCTGAGGAGTCACCACCGCGGTATGAGCCCCTTTTAGGACCACGACAATGGAGTAATGTCCGGCCGCCGCTATGGCTTGCTGCAAACGATGTGCATCGGTATCTATCACGCACTTGAAGAGGCGCTCAAACTCATGCACATGCGGTGTGATAATGGTACCCTTAGGCAATAAATCTATCAAATCCTTATGCGAAGCGAGGATATTCAAAGCATCGGCATCATATACGGCAGGCTGCCTCATCTCGGCCAGCAGCGAACGCAGGCAGGCGGTAGACTTTACCGAACGTCCCATACCGCACCCTATGCCGATGGCATCATATTGTCGCCGCGTCGTCACCTCGGAACAGACAAAGTCGTCATTATCGGGCTCGAACAAAGCCTCGGGAACGGCTGTCTGCAATATGACATTGGCACAACGCGGTGCATGCACCGACACCAGCCCCACTCCGGTGCGCAGGGCTGCCTTGGCGGCCAGCAACGTAGCGCCCACCATCCCGTAACGGCCTCCTACAAGAAGGGCGTGACCATAGTCCCACTTGTCGGAAAAGCGCTCGCGCTCGTGCAACAGCTTGCGCACATCGGCTGCCTCGACGCAATGGAAGCGCGTGACCATATCGGAAATGGCATCGGGATGCAGCCCGATATCGAGCACCTGCCAGTTGCCCACATACTGCGCATTCTCACGGAAGAAGAAAGAGAGCTTCGGAAACTGGAATGTATAGGTCTCGTTGGCTCTAATGATGTGCCGGGGGTCGTTCTTTTGCTCCCAGTCGCACATCAACCCCGACGGAATATCTATGGATATGACGTATGCACCCGATTCGTTGATATACTCTACCAACGACGTATATCCGCCCATCATGGGCTTGTTCATACCCGAGCCGAACAATCCGTCTATGACCAACGTATCGCTATCCAGCCGCGGAGGGCGGAATTCTCTGACTATCTCATTGAAATGTGCATCGGGAAACTCCGTCAGAAGCCGTTCTTTATTGAGGTTGCAATCGTCGGAAAGCCGGGAGGTGTTGAACAGATAGACCTCGGGGGCATAACCCTCCACCATCAACAGACGGGCTACGGCCAGCGCATCGCCGCCATTATTGCCGGGCCCGGCAAAGAGGCAGATGTGTTTCCTACGGCCCCAATGTGAAGCTATCTTATATACTATGGCCGATGCGGCACGCTCCATCAGGTCGATGGATGAAACCGGCTCATGCTCTATCGTATATTGGTCGATCCGACGCAACTCTGGTGTAGAAAAAATTTTCATGACTGATAGGGCTCGTTATTTATAGCGAAACCACAACAAAGATAATATTTCGACACGAAACAGCCATCCCTATCGCACCTTTTTTTCGTTCCGGGCGGCAGCTTCGGCACCCGGGGAAAAGCGGCCTGCAACTTTCCCAAGAAAAATATCATCCAAAACACGCCAGATATGGGCATTAAATTGTACCTTTGCGCAAATTCATTACATTTCCAAGTCATGGAGACAATAAAACTGAAGGATCTTACATTCAAGCCCTACATCAGGAGAGAAGAAATAGCCTCAGCCATCAAACATGTAGCGGAGCAGATAAACAAAGATTTAGCGGGCAAAAGCCCCCTGTTTTTATGCGTCCTGAACGGGGCGTTTGTTTTTGCTGCCGACTTGTTCAGGGAGATAGACATCCCCGATGCCGAAATAACCTTTATCCGCATGAAATCATACATCGGAACGCACAGCACGGGCGAAGTACAGATGATTTCGGGATTGCATGAAGATATTTCAGGACGCACCGTCGTTATTGTCGAAGACATTGTAGACACAGGCTTCACCCTGCTGCAACTGAAAGAGATGCTGCAAGAGTGCAATCCTGCCGAGATAAAGGTAGCTACCCTTCTCTTCAAACCCGACTCGCTGAAATACGACGTGACGATAGACTATGTAGCCCTTGACATACCGCAAGCGTTTATCGTAGGATACGGCCTCGATTATGACGAATTGGGACGCAACCTCAAAGATATTTACATCGTCCAAGAGTAAGGGTTGCAACCTCTGCAAAGCATACTATATAAAATAAACGAAGATATTTTCATGATAAACATTGTCATTTTTGGAGCTCCGGGATCTGGAAAAGGAACTCAGAGCGAGCTCCTTATTAAGGAGTACGGGCTGTCGCACATCTCCACAGGCGATGTGTTAAGAGAGCAGATTGCTCAACAAACAGAACTGGGGAAAATTGCCGACTCATACATATCAAACGGCAAACTTATCCCCGACGAGTTGATGATAGATATTCTCGACAAAGTCTTAGACTCGATGCAGGAGAGCTCAAAAGGCGTTATTTTCGACGGATTCCCTCGTACCATCAACCAAGCCGAAGCATTAGACAAGCTGCTTGCCAAACGCGGCACGACACTCGACCTTGTGCTGGGGCTCGAAGTAGATGAAGAAGAACTTATCAAACGCCTCCTCAACCGCGGCAAAACCTCGGGTCGCAGCGACGACAATCTCGAAACGATACAAAAACGACTCGACGTATATCACTCACAAACCAACCCTCTTCGTGAGCATTACATAGAGAAGGGCAAATACAAAGCCATTCATGGCATGGGTGAGGTCTCCGAGATATTCGGCCGCATCAAACAAGCCGTAGAGTCATTATAAGAAATCGCACCGCACTGCGAACAGAATACAAACAGGGCGACCCCGATGTCGATAACGACACAAAAGGGTTGCCCTTTCTTATAGCCCTCCGGGATGCCATCAGGAGGGAGAAAAAGAGCGAGACCCACCTCAGAAAGAGCTCCGGGCGGGTCTCGCTTTATCGTTCATCTATCTCGCACCTGTTATCTCACGGGCAACTTATCGTGCAGAACTACATGACGGAGAATGCCGATGAATCAGGCACCAACCGCCTCTTCCCCACGAAACTCACGCGCCTCGGCGCACTCTTTTTGAGGCTTGGCATATAACTCTTTTGCCCAATTCCGGTCACGAGCTATCCGCTTCAACGCCATACTCGCAGCATGCTGTTGCGCCTCTTTCTTGGTATAGCCCATCCCTTCTCCTGCCGAGACCCCTGCCAGCATCACACAGGCATGGAACACAGGATTATTATGCTCGTCATGCGTACTCTTGTCGATGACAAAATCGTATGACACGCGGTAGCGCTGGCACCACTCTATGAGTCGCGATTTGAAGTTTACCTCTTCATTGGCAATCTGTTTCAGGTCGATATAGGGTTTTATGATGCGCTCTTCTACGATTTTCCGGCACTGCTCATAGCCTTGGTCTATATATATCGCACCTACAAGGGCTTCGAGGGCATTACCGTACATATAGTTATTGTGTGCGATATTATGCGTATTTACCTCAACGATTTTGTCTATTCCCAACTCGATGGCGATATGATTGAGCGTCTCGCGCTTCACGATTTTAGAGCGGGTGCTCGACAGGAATCCTTCGCGCTGTGCATCGTAGGTCGAATACACCAAATCGGCAACAATGGTACCCAGGACTGCATCTCCCAGAAATTCAAGGCGCTCATTATCCTGCCCCTTCATGGCAAGGCGTGCTGCCGAGCGATGGCGGCAGGCTTGCTCAAAAAGGGATATGTCGCGCGGACAGATTCCGAACATATTATAAAATACACTATAAGGCTCTCTGCGACGTAGCACAAAGAGCCTTATACGGTTATAAATAGCTTTAAGCACGTTTATTTCTCAAATTTTTTAAGAATGATGCTTGCGTTGTGCCCGCCAAACCCGAATGTGTTGGACAGAGCTACACGTACTTCTCTTTTTTGAGCTTTGTTAAAGGTGAAATTAAGCTTATAGTCTATCTCGGGGTCATTGTCGCCTTCTTCGTGATTGATGGTAGGCGGTATGATACCGGTCTCGATGGCTTTGATACAGAACATAGCCTCCAAAGCACCGGCAGCACCCAGCAAGTGGCCCGTCATAGATTTCGTAGAGCTGATATTGAGCTTATAAGCATGCTCGCCAAAAACCTCCTTGATGGCTTTTACCTCTGAGAGGTCGCCTACCGGAGTAGATGTGCCGTGCACGTTTATATAGTCTATATCTTCGGGGTTCAGACCGGCATCTTCCATAGCGTTGCGCATCACCAGTTTGGCACCTAAGCCCTCGGGGTGTGTCGCTGTGAGGTGATAGGCATCGGCCGAAAGACCGCCTCCTACTATCTCGGCATAAATCCGGGCCCCACGAGCCAACGCATGGTCGAGTTCTTCGAGGATAAGGCATGTACTGCCCTCGCCCATCACGAAACCGTCACGCGAGCCGCTGAAAGGACGCGAAGCGGTCGACGGGCTATCATTGCGTGTAGAAAGGGCGTGCATCGAATTGAAACCACCCACACCGCACGCAAAAATTGCAGCTTCGGCACCTCCCGAAATGATAACATCGGCCTTACCCAAACGGATGTAGTTGAAAGCATCTATCAACGCGTTGTTTGAAGAGGCACAAGCCGATACCGTACCGAAATTGGGACCGTGGAAGCCATAAATCATCGAAATCTGACCGGCTGCAATATCTGCAATCATCTTGGGAATAAAGAAAGGACTGTAACGCGGACCACGTTGCGGAGCGACAGCATAGTTTGACACTTCCTGCTCGAAAGTACCCAAACCGCCTATACCTGCCGCAAAGATAACCCCGGCACGGTTACGGTCTATCTTCTCCACATCAATGCCCGAGTCATTCATGCCCTCTTTAACTGCTGCAATAGCGTATTGCGCATAGAGGTCGAGTTTGCGAGCCTCCTTGACGTTGTCAAAATAATTCAGAGGATCGAAATTCTTTACCTCGCAAGCGAATTGGGTCTTGAACTCGCTGGCATCGAAATGCGTAATAGGTCCGGCTCCACTTACACCATTGACAGCAGCCTCCCAAGTGTCAGCCACATTGTTACCCAATGGGGTAATTGAACCCAAACCTGTTACAACAACTCTCTTTAATTCCATTTATTTTGCAGCTACTGCTTTTTCGATATGCTCGATAGCTTCTCCGACAGTGGTTATTTTTTCAGCCTCCTCATCGGGGATTTTGATATCGAATGCGTTCTCAAAGTCCATTATCATCTCTACTGTATCGAGAGAATCGGCGCCTAAATCGCTGGTGAAATTTGCTTCGGGAGTCACAGCAGACTCGCTTACACCTAAACGTTCAACGATAATTGCTTTTACTTTTGATGCAACTTCAGACATAGTTTTTTATTTTTAAATGAGTAATAAGAAGTTTTCTGCAAAAATGCACTGCAAAGAAAAAGATTTTTCTCCAATACGCGCAACAATATTATCGAGAAAATGCACTTTTGCGCACATTTGTCACCAATGTGTGCAAATTTTTATGCTATTATTCCTCGTAATTATGAGTTTACTCTATATATTTTCCTCTTCGGCCGGCTGTTGGAGCTCTTCGGCCTCTTCATAATCGAAAATATTAGGCACGTTTTTATCGAAAACCGAAATGCAACGCATGGGTCGATGCCCGAAAAGATAGGTTTCAACCACACTCTCCCCCTCCTTGGGATATCCTACTGTGGCAACGGTAGCCAACACCTCGGAGCGGTCACGTTCTGCATATTTCATCATTTGGGGTGCCTCGGCCGTATAAGCATCTACGCCCAAAGCGAGGAACTCTTCGTAGTCGGCTTTGAGGTTCTCGCAGTCGCGGGTAAAGGAGTAGGAGCGGCGACGATCAAACTCGAGGTACTCTTCGTGGTTCGACGGCAGGCGGTCGGCGGCCTTTTTATAACCCTCTATCTTCGACTGGTATTTCAAGTCATTGCCATACATGCGTTTATATTTCTCATAGTTTTTCATGTGTTCCTTGCGGCGCAGTATATTGGCCAGCTCATCGGCCTCGCACTCTTTCTGTTTTTCTTCCCAAAGAGACTTCTTCTCGGCCAGAATGGCGTTATACTCTTTTGCCGTTTGATAGGCTATATAGTCTATACTGTCGCCCACGGTAATATCTTGTACTACCGTTACCGACACCTTGCCGGCATCGGCGACACCCTCTACATTGCCTTCTCCTACATAGGCGGCAAAGGCTCCTGCATAATCGTCCTCGGCCAGATTTCCGGTACATGCCGCACAAAGGCCAAAAGCGGCCGTGAAAAACAGGTTGAATATTCTCTTCATACGTCACAATTATATTTTAGTTAAACTCCAATATCGGTATATTATAGGCAAATCTACGATTTTTATTTGAAACAGGGCACCATGCCGATACATATTTTTCCATTCCTAAGCTCCGCAGGGTTCCGCGAAGGCAACAAATGCAAAAAACTTCGTACTTTTGCATTCACACTCCGCTATATATAATATATATGATAACCGAAGCTATTTCACACTATATGCTGCAAAATGGTGTAACCTCTTTGCTCTGTAAAGCAGCCTTGATAGACATGGACGGCGTCCTTTATGATTCCATGCCCAACCATACCGAGGCTTGGTACCGCACTATCAGCGCCATAGGAATACCTTGCGACCGTGACGAGTTCTACCTCTTCGAGGGGATGACGCGCCGCAGTACAATAAACATTCTCTTCAACCGTGCCTACGGGCACGATGCAACCGAAGAGGTGTCACGGCAATTATACGACGAAAAAATCAAGCAATTCAACAGGCTGCCCGCCCCCTCCCCCATGCCCGGAGCGGCCGAGATGCTACAAGCCCTGCAACGCAACAATATCCGCCCCGTGCTGGTAACCGGGTCGAGCCAAGGGCAGCTCCTCGAAAGACTTCAAAAAGACTATCCCGGCGTCTTTGTAGAGCCGTATCGCATCACCGGCGAAGACGTAAAGCACGGGAAACCGCACCCCGAGCCTTACCTGATGGGGCTCAAACGGGCCGGAGCAGCCCCTCACGAAGCTATCGTCATTGAAAACGCGCCCCTCGGAGTGAAAGCAGGTGCGGCAGCGGGTATCTTCACCGTCGCCGTCAATACAGGCCCCGTACCGGCACAAAGCCTCTACGATGCCGGCGCCAACATCGTTTTCGACAGCATGCCGACGTTTGCCCGAGAAGCCGAGGCGTTTATCCACACCTTCGATACAACCATCCTGCCATGAAAGGGGAACAACTCATATTCAGCAACGAAACCGACGAGGCGCTAAGCCGACTGCTCACAACGATAGCGCACGACAAGTTATTTGTATTATGCGACAGCCACACCGTCACAAAAGTATTGCCGCGGATAGATGTTGCCGAAATAGACCACGCCACCATCATAACAATCCCCGCCGGCGACAACCATAAGGACTTGGAATCGCTATCGCTCGTATGGTGCATGCTGAGCGAAAACCTTGCATCGCGCCACTCGCTGCTCATCAACATAGGCGGCGGCATGGTCACCGACCTGGGCGGTTTTGCCGCCGCCACGTTCAAGCGCGGCATGGCTTTCGTCAATCTGCCCACCACGCTGCTGGGAGCTGTCGATGCCGCAGTAGGCGGAAAAACAGGTATCAACTTCGGAGGCATGAAAAACGAGGTAGGAGCCTTCGCGCCGGCATACGCCACCATCGTCTCCACCGGCTATTTCGATACGCTGCCGCCCGAGGAGCTGCATTCGGGCTATGCCGAAATGATAAAGCACGCACTTCTCAGCGACAAAGGCCTCTACTACAAGCTGCTCGACTATGACATCGAGCACTATACCCCCCACACCCTGCTGCCCCTGTTGCAAGAGTCGGTACGATTCAAGCAAGAGATTGTCGGCAAAGACCCGCAAGAAGGGTCGCTACGCAAGATACTGAACATAGGGCATACCATAGGGCACGCATTCGAGAGCCATGCCTTGCACCGCAACTCGCCCATCGCCCACGGATATGCCGTAGCGTGGGGGCTTGTATGCGAATTACTTTTGGCTCACCGCCTCCTCGGGTTCCCTACCACTATCATATACGACCTTGCCCGTTATGTAGAGGAGCATTATGGCAGCTACGCCATCACTTGCGACGACTATGAGGAGCTATACCGATATATGCTGCACGACAAAAAGAACAAAAACGGACATATCAACTTCGTATTATTACAAGAAATCGGGCAGGTCGTGACCGACTGCCACGCCGAGCGAGAAGAAATAGAGGTTGCCTTGGATTTTTACCGGGATTTATTCCATTTGTAAATGAGGCGGTTAGAAAAACTCTCCATTTTTTTTGAAAAAAAGTATGGCAAAAGTATTGCATGTAACACAAAAAGGCGTACCTTTGCATCACCTTTTAGACGGGGTGTAGCTCAGCCCGGTTAGAGTACACGTCTGGGGGGCGTGTTGTCGCTGGTTCGAATCCAGTCA
>UQMR01000037.1 GCA_900542255.1 uncultured Porphyromonadaceae bacterium | reverse complement strand
GAGCAGCAATGTTTTCACGACAAAATCTTATCTGCGATATGCTGTAAGCCAAACGACGAAAAGCCAGCATAACCAGGCGCGGCAACCCCCATACCGGCCCGCATACCATATCGAAAAACACGCGGCAAACCGCCGTATTCCAAAAATGTTTCATATATTTGTAGGATGTAGGATGCTGTGAGAGCGAGCCCGATAAAAAACTGCATTTTCGTTTGCTGCGGCTCTTGCCATTCGCTATATTTGACAAACAATTTATAAGTTGCAGACAGATGTATAAACGCATTCCCTTTATCCTATTGTCAGCCATAGCCATAGCTACGCTGCTACCCCACAGCGCACATGCCGGGACGCCTACCCTCGACGAGGCAAGAGAGCTATACAAAGCCGGCCGGTACGAAGAGGCCGCCCCTGTTTTTGAAAAGGAACTGAAACGCAAGCCCAACGATGGCTCCCTCAATCATTGGTACGGCGTATGTCTCTACGAAACAGGAGAATACGAGGCAAGTATCCCATACCTGAAAAAGGCAGCTTCGCGCCGCGTACTGCTATCGAACTACTACCTGGGGCAGGCGTATGCCGCCGCATGCCTCTTCGACGAAGCCATAGAGGCCTACGAAATGTATGTAACAGCATTGAAGAAAGACAAACGCGAGCCCGACTCTACCCTCATGCAAAAGATAACGAGTGCAAGGCTGGGAAGCCGCATGATAAGCGGCGTCGAGCGGGTGCAGGTGATAGACAGCCTGACGGTAGATTCTCTCTCATTTTTCGAGGCATACAGGCTCACGCCCGAATCGGGACGGCTCGTAAGCAACGAAGAGC
This sequence comes from uncultured Porphyromonadaceae bacterium, assembly GCA_900542255.1. Classification (GTDB taxonomy): domain Bacteria; phylum Bacteroidota; class Bacteroidia; order Bacteroidales; family Barnesiellaceae_A; genus Barnesiella_A; species Barnesiella_A excrementipullorum. The sequence goes on along the minus strand of UQMR01000037.1, from coordinate 20,843 downwards.
TGCCCTTCGACCTGCCGCAAGAGACCCCCGTGGTAGCCTTTGTACCCCAGCGCAACGACATCATATTCATGGGCTACCCGCTCACCGGCGACAACTACGACTTGTGTGTCTCCAACAGCCTTCTGGGCGGACAGTGGAGCCGATTGCAATCGCTCTCTGCGACACTCAATACGGCCGACAACCAGTCATTCCCCTTCATGTTGGCCGACGGGCAGACACTCTATTATGCCCAAGACGGAGAAAACTCGTTGGGCGGTTACGACATATTCATAACACGTTTCAGCTCGGAGCGCGAAGACTACATGCTGCCGCAAAACATAGGCATGCCATTCAACTCGATATTTAACGACTACATGCTGGCCATAGACGAAACGATGGGCGTAGGATGGTTTGTATCCGACCGCAATCACATACCGGGCAAACTTACGGTTTACCTCTTTATTCCCAATACCGAGAAAGAGATATACACCGACGAACCCGATGAGCGCCTGCGCCGTTTGGCTCGCATATCATCTATCAAGGAGACATGGCGCGAAGGAGCCGATTACAGCCAGCTGCTGGACGCCATTGCCCAGATAGACTCACATGACGCCATAAAGCCCAAGCGGGAATTTACCTTTGTACTATGCAACGGCATTATATATACCCGCTCACAAGATTTTCACAACGCCGAAGCATTGCGCTACTACAACATGGCACGCGATGTCGCCGCGCAACTCAGCCAGGCCAAAGAGCAACTTGACAAGCTGCGCCGCTCCTACGCCCAAAGCTCCCCGGCAGAAAAGGCCAAGCTACAACCCTCTATCCTTGCATTGGAAAAAAAGATAGAGCAGATGCGTAACCAACCGTCGGAGTACGAGAAAAGAGCGCGCCGCTCCGAGCTTTCATTCCGCAACATGTTATAGCACAAACGTCCATGGCATATCTCGCGACAGACATCATCATCATAGGCATACTATTACTGCTTGCCGTGATATTAGTCATATTGGAACTCTTTTTTCTTCCCGGGCTCTCTTTGGCAGGTCTTGCCGCCATCCTCTTTTACGGCGGAGCCTTATATTATGCTTTTGCCCACATAAGCGCCACAGCAGGCATAATCACTCTTATAAGCGGCGTTATCATCACAGGGATATTGATATACTATTTCCTGCATTCGCGCATGCTCGACAAGATGAAGTTGAAAACCGAGATTGACAGCACGGCTCCCACAAGTATCAACCGGACGATACATGTAGGCGACAAAGGGCTCGCACTCTCGCGGCTCAATCCCATGGGCTCGGTACTGATAAACGGATGCACGGTAGAGGCACACTCTACGGGAGAGTATATCGAAGAGTCCACCCCCGTGCAGGTAATAAAGGTAGAACCGGCCGCCATCGTGGTGTGCCCCGTCTTGCCGGAAGAAGAAGAAGAAGAAAACAAAAACAATTCATAACCATAAACAATAAAGAACAGTAGACCATGCTTATCTTTTCAGTTCTGTTAGTCATTGCCATCATCGTCGTATTGGCAATCTTTTTCTACTACGTGCCGTTCTTGCTATGGCTCTCGGCCATGGTATCGGGCGTACACATCTCGCTGTTGCAACTCTTCCTGATGCGCATCCGTAAGGTGCCGCCCCAAGTTATCGTACGCGCCATGATAGAGGCTCACAAAGCCGGCCTCAGCAGCATCACGCGCGACGAACTGGAAGCTCACTACCTCGCAGGCGGCCACGTAGAACGGGTCGTACACGCCCTCGTATCGGCAGCCAAAGCCAATATCGAACTCAGTTTCAAGATGGCATCGGCCATAGACCTTGCCGGCCGCGATGTATATGAAGCGGTACAAATGTCGGTCAACCCCAAAGTGATAGACACGCCGCCGGTGACAGCTGTTGCCAAGGATGGCATACAGCTCATAGCAAAAGCCCGTGTCACAGTGCGCGCCAACATACGCCAACTGGTGGGCGGCGCCGGCGAAGACACCGTATTGGCCCGTGTAGGCGAGGGCATCGTCTCGTCTATCGGTTCGAGCGAATCGCACAAACAGGTTCTCGAAAATCCCGATTCCATCTCGAAACTCGTTTTGCGCAAAGGTCTCGACTCGGGTACTGCATTTGAGATTCTGTCAATCGACATTGCCGACATCGACATAGGTAAAAACATCGGTGCAACCCTGCAAATAGACCAGGCACAAGCCGACAAGAACATCGCGCAAGCCAAAGCCGAGGAACGCCGCGCTATGGCCATTGCCTTGGAACAAGAGATGAAGGCTAAGGCGCAAGAGGCGCGCGCCAAAGTAATAGAGGCAGAAGCCGACGTGCCGCTGGCTATGGCCGAGGCTTTCCGAAACGGGAATTTGGGCATCATGGATTATTATAAAATGAAAAATATAGAAGCCGACACATCGATGCGCGAAAGCATCGCCAAACCTTCGGCAAAACCCGAAGAGTAACACACAGGCTCTCTTACCCTACACCATGCGGGGGTGCAACGCGGGATATCAACCCGGTCGCACCCCCGCATGATATAGACACAGACTCCATGCAATGCACATTGAGAGCGGGCTGCGATTGGAATAAATGTCATATCATTACAATCGACAAGATGCGCGATGCCCAGGCAGCTGAGTGTATAAACTTAACGCGATACACCTCTCTCCGGAGCGAGACGGCATGACCTTCTCCTCATCGCATCACTTCACTTTTCCATCGAAAAAAACAGGAATTTCCCCTCTTGCGGTCGCACCACTACAATTATAAAAACGCCCCTCTATCGCATCATTGCGACACGGGGCTGTCCCATCGGGCTCTCCTTGCACCGCCCCCTATCGTGTACGGCAAATCCATACACCCTCATAGGGCGATGCCGCATCGCGCTGCACGGCTTCGAGGTGCTGCTGCGCCTCGGCAAGAGTAGCATACCCGGCTATATACAACCGCGACTTACCGCCGTTGTCATATATATAGAGCGGGTCGGTCACACCCGAAGCTCTGAATTGCCCTATCTGTTTTTCGGCCAAGGCATACGATGGCAACGAACCTACCACAAGAATATAGCGCGGCACTACGTCCATGGCCACCTCGGGCGCAGGCTCTCGCTTGGCAGGCAGCTCATCTGCCACCGCAACGGCAACAGCCGGGGTCTCTACGCCGGACTCAGGCACAGGTGCTGCCTCGGCCGTCACGGCCTGTGTCTGCGATGATGCGGCAAACAACTCGGCAGCCACAATACTTGCATAATCGTTTTGTGTAGGATAATTATCTATCGGGGTAGAAATAAACAGCAATAGGACTACTATGGCAGCGACCGACGCAACTGCCGCAAAAACACGGCGGGCCAAACTCGGTTCCTGCACCGGCTGCCATCCCGAGGGTACGTCATCGGCCTCCTCTTGGGGCATTTCGGCAAGGGGCGTCAGTGCGACAGGGGGTAACATCGCCAACGAGGCGTTCACCACACTGCGTGGCGACTCCTTAAAGAGCAGCAGCCCCTCTTCGGTACTGAAACTGCCTATATTGCCCAGCTCTACGCATCGCCCGTCTTGCAAAGCGACGCGCCATGACGACACTTCGGCAGCAATCTGTGCCATAGCCTCATCATAGCCGCAGCCCTCGGCACGCATGAGCGAGTGTGCCAACATACCGTCGTTGTGCGACAGCGAGGCATTGAAGCTCAGCCATCTGCGCGGCGGTAACGGTGCGGCATTGCCTGCAACTACGGCCGAGACCGACTGCACAATCCATGCACCCCATCCCGGCACAACCACACAATCGTGGCGTGTAAGCAGATACTCGATATGCTGCACCATACTTTTCATACTACAAAGATAGGTCTTTCGACCGAATGAGCCAATACCCCGCCATATTTTCTACAAAAATTTTCTATCGCAGCCCTCGGGCTGCATGCACTGCCACATCATACGGCTGCACCATATGCCCTACCCTTTCAGGAAAGTATATTTCTCTACCGTATAAAGCGGGATAAGCGGAATGATGATAGGCACACGCGCAACATACGCCTGATAGGCAGAGTCGGCACCATAACGCTTGTTCTGACGTATTTCGAGCCGTCGGGCGCCGCCAAACATTATATATACGATGCATAAGTAGCCCACGGCGGCTACCGCCCATTGCCATCCTGTCAATGCCCCGATACCCGACACTATACAACCCGTCCAGAACAGAATCTCGGCAAAATAGTTGGGGCAACGCACCATGCGGTAGAGCCCAGTGTCGCAAAAACGGTCGGGACGTAACTTTTTGGCTGCCGACTTCTCATGGTCGGCTACCGATTCGAGTATCAATGCCAGCAACATAATACCGGCTCCCACATAAGCCCACAACTCCCCACCGGCAGCACCATTATCCAACCGGTAAAAGACGGGCGATACTTGGCACACATACAACGCAACCACCGACAGCCATACGGCAACCTTCACTCCCACACCCATTTCATGAGACGTTTTTGTGAGCGACGGCAACTCCTTTCGGTACGACGTGCTACGCAACTCCCGATGCAACAGAAAGCCGCCCAAACGGCATCCATAGGCCACAAGCAACAAGGCCAGCAACAACGTATGCGGTGCCAGAGCCGCCCTATACATCACCACCAACGCCAAGCCCATAGCCGCAATGGAGAAACCATAACCGAGAGAAATGAAGTAAAGAAACTTCTTCCACCCCAATGCACTTACCACAAGCGATGTCAGTGCCAGAATCCATATACCTTCGGGAAATGCCATATCTTATTCTTTTTATAATACTCCTTACAAAGATAACAAAACGACTTCAACAAAGATAGTTTGCCGCCACCTTATTTATAGTTTCTCTACAAGGCACCAGCCCCCACACTGTACGCCGCACGTTATAAAGCCATCTTCCCCGAGAAAAAAGAGAATAAAATAAAAAGTGCTGCCCCCAACAAAGAGACAGCACTCTCGCAATTCAGATTGTGTAGAAGAGCCGATAGAGGGATTCGAACCCACGACCCCGAGATTACAAATCACGTGCTCTGGCCAACTGAGCTATATCGGCGGGTGGGTAAGCTGACTACATCGCACCGCTACGACCTATTACCCTTGCTGCCGTCAAGCCCTGGGGGATTCACAGGGAGCTGGTCGTGTAGGACTTACCCGGGCGCAAAGGTACTTCTTTTTTTGCTTTCCGCAAGTTTTTTGTCATCAAATTATGCAACACAGCCTTATATAATTTATACAACTCTGTAAATAAGACAGTTATAATCTTGCATATAACAGAAGCATCACGATGGGAAAGATTGCAAAATGAATTTAATAAATAAAATTGCGCAGCATATGCACTAATTTTCGTTAAACACGGCACATTCTCGTAGGACGAATCATTTGGGATAGACTATATTTACAGCGTTTTTAACATCAATAATATGAAAAAGGTTTTTAATTTGTTGGGCTCCACGGGAGCCTTATTGTGTTTAGGTGTTATGTATAGTACTGCCCAGCAGTTACCCAATGTAGGGTTTGAAGATTGGAAAACGAGCTGCGGCGAAACCTGGCAGACAGCATCGTCTTCTTCGTTTACACGCCCGGGTATAGAGCCGGCCGAGTGGAATGGCAGCAATGTAAAGCAATTTCTCTCATTCGACGGCTTTGTAACAAAGGGGACAGGCATTGATGGCAGTACAAGTGTAGTACTTACCAACCAAAAGCCCGGGGTGGGCTCATTGGCGGCTCCGGCTCCGGCATTCGTTACATTTGCCACGCCTTGGATTTTTGCCGACTTGGCAAAGCTGAACGCTGCTGCCATTGCCATGGGCGACGGCGGTGCATACGGCGGCATGGAGTTTACCTATCGCCCCGATGCCATCACAGGTTACTTCAAACGCGACAATAGCGCCGGTGCCGAGAATGCCCACATCATCGTATATTTGTGGAACGGCACCTACAAATCGAACGTACGCTCGGCTATTTCAGGCAGCTCTTCGGCCGGCTATACCGAAAGTGCTACGGTAGAACTCGAAGACGTAGACCGCGCCATCATGGGCAAAGTGACCCCCACGCAAAGCGGCAAACTCATAGCCTCGTGCGACTACGAAATTACCGGCGCCATAAACGAATGGACCGAAATTACCGTACCCCTGCAATATGTAGAAGAGAACCTCTCGGAACAGCCCGAGAAGATGAACGTCATACTGTCGTCGGCCGACTATTGGACTCGCTCGAATATCATTCCCAACAACATACTCGAAGCCGACAACGTGAAATTTCTCTACTACTCACAATTAGAAAGCCTCAGCATCGACGGTGTTCCCTTGGCCGGTTTCGACAAGAACACATATAACTACGTTGTAACAGGCACATGTCCCACCGATGCTTCGCAAATCACAGCCGTCCCCGATGGCAAAAACGCCACTACACAAATCGAGTGCGACCCCGTTGCACAAACCGTGACCATCACCGTGACGAACGTCGGAGAAGATGCCGAGGGCAACACCTCGCACACATACACCGTGCAATACGAAACGCCCGTAGTCTTCTACTACAACGGCTTGCTGACGATAAACCTCGATGCTTTGGGAATGGAAACATCGCATACTTACAATATCGTAGAGATAATCCCCACGTCAGAAACAACTTGCGACTTTGCACTGCGTAACTTCACCTTCATGGGTCTCTCTATCGGCGACATCGTAGTACCCGACGTCGTTATCAGCGAAAACAACGGGTCGAAAACTTATAACGGCAGTGCCGAGAACCTCATACTCGGTAGCGGTTTTATGACCCTCGACTGCGATGTGACCGTAACCGGCAGCGAGGATGCCGAAGGCAACATGCTTATGACAATAAACGTATTGTGGTATACCGACCGCACATCGGGCACGGCAACCCCTATAAACGTAACATTTGACGGTGCCGCCATTGTCGAAGGTTTGCGTCTCACCGATGTAGCCGTAAACGGCTCGACTCTCACAGGATTCGACAAAGAGACTTTCAACTACACAGGCGATGCCGCCACCTTTGCCACCACGGCAACGCCCCTTGTAACATACACCAAGGAGGATGCCGAGTCGGTCGTATCGGTCGAAATCAACGGCTACTCCGTGAAACTCATCGTATCGAAAGAGGGTCGCTCCAATTTCTACTCTATCCTCGACAGTGATGCTTCATTTGCCGGCATTGAGCTGCCCGCTTCCATAGAGGGCAATCTCGATATCACAGGCAATAAGGAGATAAAGGGAGTAGAGAGCGTTACAGGTAACATAATATACCATCTCGACCTTACTGCCGGCAAGAAATGGAACGATATATCGCTCCCCTTTGCCACGGCAAGCCGTGAAGCCTTCACGGCCGAAGGAGAGAGCACAACTCTCGCCAACCATATCGAGTGGGCAACACTAAGCGGCAACGAATTTGTCACTACCGATGCCGAAACGGCTTCAACCGGTATTATAGGCATCAGCCCAGAGGCAACTGTCACGCCCAGCAAGCTATCATTCACCTCTACCGCTGGATGGAATAACACCGAGAACAGCGAGGCTGCACAGCTGAGCACTTACACTCTGGTAGGCAACCCGTCACTGATAAGCTGCCCCGTTGCCGACCTTACCAGCGCCACGACATACTATGTACTGAACAGCGATGGGACGAAGTATATACAATCGGCATCGCCCGTAATTGCTCCCTTCGCTACGATGATAGCCTACAACGGCGACGCAGCCGATGCACTGTCGGAGATTAACATAAACATATCCAGCGGCATAGAAAGCATAGGGAACAACCAGGCTAAAATATATGCCGCCAACGGAAACATAGTAATCAGCAACTACGAAGGCAAGGTAACCATCTACCTCCTGAACGGAGCACAGGTGAAGAGCGTAACTGCAACAGGCTACACGGCAATACCCGCCAAAGCCGGCGCATACGTAGTACGCACAAACAACAATGCTACGTTGGTCGTAGTAAGATAAGTTTCACCCCACAAGAAACACTTTTCGAGCGTAACAGGCACAAGCCTGTTACGCTTTCTTTATGTCATACATTACCTGCCGCAGCCATCTTATGCCGCCAATGGCCGTTTTAGAATTATTAATACTCCTTAAATATACACGCTACAATTTGCAACATAATCAAAAACAGCTTTATTTTTGTTGAATCCAACATATCTATAACAAAACCCGACGAATTATGAGAAAATCCTTGTGTCTAATCGTCTTATTGTCTCTGTTCACCGGCAGAATCTATGCCGACAGAATAGATGCAGAAGAAGCCTATGCCATTGCAAACAATTTTTTCGATAGCGAGACAGGCCGGCAAAAAGCCCCTGCCGGCGATGCGCCCCTACGTCTGGCTGAGACATCGGAAGGCTACTATGCCTTTACACGTGGCTCTGACAACGGCTATGTCATCGTGGCAGCCGACGACCGCGCAGCAAACAGCATACTGGGTTATGCTTGCGAAGGCACTCTCGACCCCGACAACATGCCCGAGGCTATGAAATGGTGGCTCAGCGAATATGAGCGGCAACTATCCTGTGCCGAGACGGCCCCGGTAGAAAACAACCGCGTCAGAGCCCAATTGCCCACCTATGCCCCCATAGCCCCGCTTGTCACATCCCGATGGGACCAGACCGAACCCTACAACCTGCAATGCCCCATATACAACGGCACGACACTACCCTCGTACAGCGGTATGCAATGCCTCACGGGCTGTGTAGCCACCGCTTGGGCACAAATCATGTATTACCACAAATGGCCGGTACAGGGCAGCGGTTCTCATTCGTATAAATGGACTTTCAACGGCGAAGACCTTGGTACACTGTCGGCCGATTTCAGCCAAAGCATATATAATTGGGATGCTATGACCGACATCTACGACAGTGCGAGCAGCGAAGAGTCGCGCAATGCCGTAGCACAACTCATGGCAGATGTAGGTATCGCATCGAATATGAGCTATTCGCCTATCTCGAGCGGAGCCATCTCACTAACTAGTTTACAAGGCCTTGTAGAGTATTTCGGCTACGACGTCGGCGCCGCGCTGATACAACGCAACTACTACGGGCTCGAAGAGTGGCAAGACTCTATCTATGCCAGCCTTGCAGCCGGTTACCCGGTATATTACGGAGGCCAAAACAGTTCGGCCGGACACGCCTTTGTATGCGACGGCTACAACAACGGCTATTTCCACATCAATTGGGGATGGAGCGGCTTGAGCAACGGCTACTTTCTATTGACAGCCCTCGACCCCGACATGCAGGGATCGGGCGGCAGTGATGCCGGCTACAACTACGGACAAGAAGCCGCAACATTTATACGTAAAGCCGAAGCCGGCTCCGTACCGAGAATGATGATGCTCTGTTCTGGCAATTTCAGCACCGACACCTACAACGCAACACGCAACACAACAGTAACATTTAGCAGTAATTTCTTCAACGAAGGTATCACGACCGTCAACATTACCTTGGGACTGAAAATCGTCGACGCAGAGGGCACAGAGACCTACATAGATGCTGCCTCCTATACCAATCAACTGCCACCGACGTATGGGTATAACCAATTCAGCATGAAACTGACCGACTTCCCCACAGCAGAAGGCACATACAAAGTATATCCCGCCTGCCGAGACAACAGTACAGGTATATGGTACGAAATACCTACCCCCATACAATCGACCCAACGCTACCTTATTGCAACTGTCGAGGGAACAAACAGCATTGTTTTCTCCTATCCCTCTGCTGCAACACTCCAATTAGAGGCAACGGCCACCGTAGACACACCGCTCTACACCGGTAAAACATTCAAAGCCGACGTCACGATTACCAACAGCGGCGAAGAATACTATAACGATATATATGTAGCCACCGTACCGGCTGGTTCTTTAACCATAGAGACCCTGTCGAACGCCGTGCTGGTAAACCTCATAAACGGGGGGTCGGCCGACGTATCTTTCAAGCTGACGGCACCCGAAACGGCCGGCGACTACGAACTCTACGTCATCGGCTTCGACTACACCTTCCTCAGCGACCCGCTGCCTATAACCGTCACAGAGACTCCGTCCGGAACGACCGCACTCTCGCTGGCATCGCCCATCACCATGGATTATGAAGGTGCTGTCATTGCCGACGACCTGCGATTCTCGGCACAAGTAGCATGCACATCGGGATATTATATCGATAAGCTCTACGCTTATATCTTCCCCGAAGAGGGCGGCACAAGTCTCACATCGTTTACCACCGATTTATACATCGGTGCCGGCGATACGCAACAGGTCAGCTTCTCGGGTAATTTCATCAATGCCGAGGTGGGAAAAACATATTTCCTGGCACTCTACTACCAAGATTCTTCCTCTCTCAAACAAATAAAGTCCGGTGATACCGGCATCAGCAACACCATGACCTTTACCATAGGTATGGCTTCGGGCATAAACGATACAAAAGGCAACGATGAAGTGCAAGAGATAGAGGTGTATAACCTCATGGGAATACGAGTGCTGCACCAGCAGGCAGTCGCCCCCGATTTGTCGGCACTTGCTCCGGGCATCTACATCGTCAAAACCGGCGACAAAGTAGAACGTATCCTGAAAAGATAACCGCACTGCCGGCAACGACGGCCGAAAACTCACAGAAAATAACCCGATGTACTCCGAGAGCCTCCGCTTCGGAGTACATCTTTTTTCTGACAGCAAGCCCGTCACCGTCCAGGCGTACTCTATATATGTTTTTTTCCTATTTTTGCACAAGAGAACGCCATGAGCCGGGAAATCGGCGGCACAATATGCAAAGCATCTTATGGATACCTTACAACAACTATACCTTACCCACACCGGGCACGAAGCTACCGACGTGCAACCCATAGCCGGCGCCGGCTCGCCGCGCCGCTATTACAGGCTCGTGTCGCCTGCCGGCACACTGATAGGAGTGCAAGGCTCATCGGCCGACGAGAACCGGGCCTTCATAGCACTGTCGCACCACTTGGCTGCCAAAGGCTTCAACGTGCCCCGGGTAGTTGCAGTGAGCCACGACAGCATCTATTACTTACAAACCGACCTGGGCAATCTTTCGCTCTACGACCGCTTGGCCCCATGCCGTGCGACAGGATTCGACGACAAGGAGGCTTACGACCTGCTGGCAGAGACCATGAGACAACTTGCCGCCATGCAAATAGGCGGCGATATAGGGCTCGACTACGACAAGATATGCTACCCTGTAAGCCGATTCGACGAGCGTGCCGTCATGTTCGACCTCAACTACTTCAAATACTGTTTTCTCAAAGCAACGGGCATAGAGTATGACGAAAACGGCTTGCAGGACGACTTCGAACGGCTTGCCCGACAATTACCACAAATCGGCCCGGCAGGCTTCATGTACCGCGACTTCCAGAGCCGCAATGTCATGATAAAAGAGGACAAGCCGTGGTTCATCGACTTCCAGGGCGGCCGCCGCGGACCGATACACTACGACGTTGCCTCGTTCCTGTGGCAGGCACGGGCCCTCTACCCCGACGAGCTGCGCCAACGTCTGTTGCGCGAATACCTCTCCGCTCTGCAAGCACAAGGCATCACAATAGACGACGCCACCTTCCGGCACGACCTGGCCCTATTTGTCCTCTTCCGCACCTTGCAGGTATTGGGAGCCTACGGATTTCGCGGATACTACGAGCGCAAGCCGCTATTCCTGCAAAGCATCCACCTCGCCATAGAAAGCCTGCGCCAACAACTGCAAAACGGCGTGGCCGACGACTATCCCTGTCTGAAAGCCACACTCGACAAACTGGCGGCACTGCCCCGCTTCGCGCCCGCCACACCGCGCACCACGCTGCGTGTCACCGTATACAGCTTCTCATACCGCATGGGCATCCCCGGCGACGAGAGCGGCAACGGCGGCGGCTTTGTATTCGATTGCCGCGCCATACACAACCCCGGGCGATACCCCCAATATGCCCCCCTTACAGGGATGGACGAAGCCGTGGCGCATTTCCTCGAAACCGACGGCGAGATACTTCCCTTCATCGGCCACGCCTGCGCCTTGGTAGACGCCGCCGTAGAGAAATATCTGAAACGGGGATTCACACACCTGCAAGCCGCATTCGGATGCACCGGAGGCCGACACCGCTCGGTATATTCGGCACAAGCACTGGCACGTCACCTGCACGAAAAATATCCCGATATAGAGGTACAGCTCATACACCGCGAGCAACACATTACAACAACCTATCCGCCCCGCACCACACCATGAGAGCCATGATTTTTGCCGCCGGCTTAGGCACCCGCCTGCGCCCGCTCACCGACCGCCTGCCCAAAGCCCTTGTTCCCGTGGGCGGCCTTCCCCTGCTGCACCGCCTCCTCATGAGGCTGCGCGCCGCAGGTTGCACCCACGCCGTTGTCAACGTACACCATCACGCCGGGCAAATCATAGATTTCTTATCGGGCCACGACTACGGGATGCGCATCGACATATCGGACGAAAGCGATATGCTGCTCGACACCGGTGGCGGGCTACGCCACGCAGCTGCGCTCTTCCCCGGCGACGAACCCATACTGCTGCACAACGTCGACATCCTCTCCAACCTGTCGCTCGACCATCTCGCGGCAACGTTTCGTCCCGACTGTCTGGCACAAGTCGTCGTGAGCGAGCGCCCTACCAGCCGCTACCTCCTCTTCGACAACGACAACCGGTTGGCCGGATGGCACAACATCAACACGGGAGCCACCCGCCCGGCGGGTATCGACCCCGCAATGCTGCACCCCTACGCCTTTGCCGGCATACATCTGGTATCGCCGCGCATCTTCTCCCTCATGGCCCGTTATCCCGACAAGTTCTCCATCATCGACTTCTATTTAGAAGCCATGCACAACGAAACCATCGCCGCTTACCGGCCCGACAACTTTGCCATGCTCGACGTAGGTAAAATCGACACCCTTGCCGCAGCCGAAGAGTTCGTAACGCGGTACAACCTGTAACATATAGAGGCTGTGAAACGAATATTTCGTCTCCTTACATAAGATAAGTGGCGGTTCGGCCCGATAAGTTTCATACCGCAAGACTGTAAGATTTTTCCCGAGAGCAAGACTCTACCAGATAGCCCGAGAGGATTTTATCTCCCCCGGGCTATCCGGCATGTTCATAGCAACCGCCTGCTGTTTCACCGCACCTCCCTGCTCTCAGAGATGTATCTCTATTATCCATTGTTCGGGTAGAAATATCGGTAAATCATATACCGGCCGCCGCACCGCATTCAGATAACTTTGTGGCAGAAAAAAACGGGAGTCAACAATTACCCATAAGAGATGGGATATCATCTCCCGGCAAACGCCAGGCATGGGACGGAGCCCCGGCAGCGGGTCGGGTTACCCATCCGGCCTTAGACCGGCGAATGGCTCGAACCGGTTTTGGATAAAGTATATGGTAAACTTCAATAATCATCTTTTCAATTTAGAGTAAATCATCATGGAGACAAATTTGTTTTATGACATGTATGTTCCTACCCGCGTCATGTTCGGAGCAGGAATGTTGAACAGGCTTGGAGAGCAGGCCTTGCCCGGAAAGAAAGCCTTGATTATAATATCCAACGGCAAATCCACCCGGGCCAACAGGTATCTGGCACGCACCGAAGAACAACTGAAAAAGGCCGGTGTAAAATCGGTCGTTTTCGATGGTGTCTCCCCCAACCCGACCGTTGCCAATGTCGATGCCGGAGCAGCGGCGGCCCGTACAGCCGGATGCGATTTTCTGGTAGCATTGGGCGGCGGCAGCGTCATGGATTGTGCCAAGGCCATCGCTGTCATGGCAACGAATGAGGGCGTCTTGTGGGACTATGTAGCCGTAGGCTCGGGCAAAGGGCTTCCCATACCGAATGCGCCACTGCCTATTGTCGCCATTACAACAACAGCCGGTACGGGTTCCGAAACCGATAGCGCCGGAGTCATCACCAAGGAAGATACCTACGAAAAGGCCTTCATCGGTGCTCCGAGCCTTTATCCCTGCATTGCGGTGGTTGACCCCGAACTTATGCTGAGCGTTCCTGCCGGCTTCACGGCATTTCAGGGTTTCGACGCGCTGTTCCACAGTATTGAGGGGTATATTGCCAAAGGGGCCAACCTTATGAGCGATATGTATGCCCTGACCGCTATCGAGAATCTGGCAAAATACCTGCCGCGCGCGGTAAAAGACGGCAACGACCTGGAAGCCCGCACGCATGTGGCCTTTGCCAACACGCTTTCGGGGGTTGTCATGTGTCTGACACTTATCACCAGTGAACACGGCATGGAACATGCCCTCTCGGCGTATCACCCCAACCTGCCTCACGGAGCCGGCCTCATTATGATAAGCCGGGCATACTTCTCGTACTTTGTCCGCAACCACGCCTGCGACGAGCGTTTCATCCGCATGGCCCGCGCCTTGGGTATGCCCGACGCGAACAAGCCCGAGGATTTCATCACGGCGCTTGTCCGTTTGCAGGAGGCATGCGGGGTGGCCGACTTGAAGATGTCCGATTATGGTATTACCTTTGATGAGGCGGAGAAGTTCATGCGCAATGCCAGGGAAGTCATGGGAGTCATGTTTACCAGCGACCGCATCCAAATGAAAGATTCCGACATCGTCGGAATCTATGAGGAGTCATGGCGATAAAGAAGCTTACTCCCCGACAAACAACCATCGTCAGCCCCCACTCAAAGTGGGGGCTGACTCATTCCGGGCCCGCATGAATCTGTAACATGGGTATATTATCCGAGGATTTGTATACCAAGCCGCATTCAGTCCTTTTCTATTTTTGTATCAGTTAATTGGAGAACCGACATAATTAAAGAGAAACAGATAATGAAAAAGATTTTTATGCTTCCGCTGATGCTGCTGGCACTCTTGTCCTTGACGGCGTGTAGCCCGGCAGCGAACGAACCGGTCATTCCGGAGACGCCCGAGCAACCGGGAAGCGGAGATTCCGAAGAACCGACAGCCCCGACACCGGGGAGTAACAGACAATATCTCGTATTGTTTACTTCACGCAGCGGCAATACAGAAGAGATAGCCCATGAAATTCGCACCCAACTGGATTGCGACATGCTCGAAGTGGAACCGGAGACTGCTTACGAGGAGGAGTATAATGCCATGCTCGAACGCGCCCGGGAGGAATTGGAGGCCATTCAACAAGGGCAATATCCTGCCATCAAGACCTTCATGGATGATTTCGACAATTACGACCTTATATTTGTAGGCTATCCCATCTGGCATGGCTCCATGGCAACAACCATGCAATCCTTCCTGCACACCCATTCGTCCAAACTGGCTGGCAAACGGATTGCACTCTTTGCAACGAGCGGAAGCAGCGGCATAACCACCTCTGTAAGGGAAGCCGAAGAGCTCTGCCCCGGTTCGGAGATTCTAGAACATACGCTGCTGCTCACCTCCTCTTCCCTTTCGCAAGCCGGCAGTCGCGTAGCCTCCTGGCTTGAACAATTGAATATTCACACCGAAAATAACGACGATATGGAAAACAACACTATAAGACTGACGGTAAACGGAGCATCGTTTACTGCCACATTAATAGAAAACCCATCTACAAATGCCTTGAAAGAGCGTCTGGCGCAAGAAAGCATCAGCATCCGCATGAACGACTACGGCAATATGGAAAAAGTAGGCTCGCTGGGATTCTCCCTGCCCCGGAACGACTCGCAGACAACAACCGGTCCCGGCGACTTGGTCCTTTACCAAGGCAACTCGCTCGTCATTTTTTATGGCTCAAATTCATGGAGCTATACCCGCCTGGGCAGGGTGGACGGAGTATCTACCCGGGAAGAGATGCTGGATTTGCTGGGAGGAACGGGAGATGTGACGGTGACTCTTTCATTAGACTGAACTTTACTAAAATAGATGCAGTAAAAACAAACTCTTTATTGACAATGGCCTGTCGATGTCTGCTGCTTGGCAGCGACGCCCTCCTGTCTCGATGGAGAGAGATGCTCTTTTAACGGAATTTGTGTCCTGTTCAAAAAACTTAGGGAAGAATTTCCCGAGAATTTGCTTCCAAGTTACTATCTTCGGTTGCCGAATAAACAAGACTATTCTACAAACAACAAACAGCCGCGAATGACTATTTGCATTCTTTTATCTTTTCTTATACAGGTTGTTACGGGATATATTGCCATTCCTCGCCCGGCCGTCATTCGACAAGCAGCCATCAGACAGACATCACGAAGAGCTCATGCTGCTCAATATGTATAATCATAAAATGACATAATCATATGAATGTTATCAAAAATGCAGAATTCGGAGGCGAACGCCCTTTGTTTGAGTCTCATAATCTGGAGGTCCCAGGTTCAAGCCCTGGCTGGTCCACATTAAAAATCAAGCACTTACAAATATTTTGTAGGTGCTTTTTCTTTTATTGGTGACCCTCAGGTGACCTTTTTGAAGCGAAACTCTGTAATGGTAACCTTCTGCAATCTCATGAAATCATAGAGAGTTTTATAGATTTTTTAAATAGAATGATTGGCTAAATCTGGCTTTAAAATTAATCACTGCGATTATTCTAGTTAGGAATAAGATAAGATCACAATAACTTGTCAAGGAATTACCAACTACTATTGATTTTCAGCACTTTTTATTCTTTGAGAACCAACGGGAGTACAAATGGTCTAAAAAAACAGTCTTAAAACACTGATTTCTATCTGACATTGAACGTTTTTAGTGGAATTTTACTAACTTTGCATATGGATTGAAGTAATTCGGTCTAAGACATATTGCTCAATAGCTTCACAATCACCACCACGAGGGAAAGAGCAACAACTAATATTGGGACTGTACCCCATACGGGCGCAGGCATCCCATATTTAGTTGTGGTTTGTGGTGAACCGTGAAGCGTATGGCGAATGTCTGCGCTTTTTTAGTAACAAAAAACAAAGAATATGAATAAAATTATTTTCAAAATTTTAATAGGCTCATTACTAATAGCTATCATCGTGCTTTGGGGAGGACAACAGTTCTACTATATGAAACAAACAAAGTATAGACAACAATTAGAATATACAATTAATAACAAATGCCTTGAAGGGAAATATTCTATTGGGGCGTTTTATTATAACAGATTAGAAAAAGACTCTACGTCTGTATATAAAGTTTCCGATTATGATTTTAACCAATTGCCTTGGTTGAATGTAGGAGTAGGCACCGTGACTTTTTGGGGTGGACAAAATTTTGATAATACAAATACAATAATGAAGGTACTACAAAGTGGAGAGTATGAATGGTATGATTTTGAAAATTGCGCAACAACATATAGACCTTTTATGATAATCGTAAGAAAAACGGATAGAGGTTATGATGTGATTGGAGAATATATATTAGGTATAGGTCTGACTCGCTCATATCCAAGCTATTTAATAACAAAAACACCTTTCAAATTTAATTGGGGGAAACTTTCAAACAATGAGGAAATTGTTACTTATAATTACAAAATCAAAACAAACATGATAGATTCATATATCAATAGTTTATTTGAAAATAAATATAGCGATATAACCATACGAAATGAAATAATCAGAGAAGGGAACGGAATAGAAAGGAACATTAAAATGGATATGCTTGATGACTTGGTAATGAAAAGAGCTTGTCCGGCAGATTCCAGTTTGTTCTTTAGAGTCAACAAGTATTTTGAACTTAAATTTGATGATGAATTCACAACAATAGGAAGCCATCCTATTGTTTGGCAGATAGGATCTTATGGAAATTATACCCAAACAGTTTTTACTAATACGGTAACGATGCACTATTCTATTCAAGAAAACGAAGGTGTATTGGAGGACGAATGTAGAAATAGGGTCATAATTTTTTTGTTAGTAATAGAATTTTTCTACATACTTTTATCAATAATAGTTTTTAGAAAAAAGAGAAACTATTGAATTCCAGTCTGCTTATGAAAAGGGTATTGCTTATATTTTATACTATTCTCTTTAATACATTTTGCTGGGCTCAACGATATGACGGAACACGGACTTATGATGTCATAGGATTAGCAAATGGAGACGAAATAAGTGATTGTATAGAAAAGGGATTACCATTCTTAATCATCGGTCTGATAATACTTTACATTTGTATCAAGAACTCCAAACAAGCAACAAAAGAGAGCCGAGAAGAAAAAGGTTCATGGTGGGGTTGCCTAAGTTTGATATTAATAGGTATAGCCATAATAATAATGTTGCCATTATTGGCATGGATTGAGGCCATCGCGGTTTCTATTATAAGTATTTTAGCGATAGTAGCTATTGTGTTTATTATTTATAAAGAGATTACAAAGTAATAATATAACTGCAAAATAGATACAAATCCCCTCCTAATAGCTTGTTCTAATCGTTTTTAATAGTTTGGCTGTCAAGAAATTTATCAACGGTATTATTCAGTCAAAGTGCAGATACACCATTCTTGTGCTTGCCATCAGACAAGCACAAGAATGTATCAAGAGTAGGCAAATGTTCTATAAGTTGTACACGCTATTTACTGCACTCTATCTTAGAAACCAATTTAACTTCTCTAAAAACACCATTTCGAACACATTCTGTAGCATCTGTATCATAATGTACAATACCTTTAGGAAGAATATCTTGTACATAAGGACAATAAAAGTTTCCTTTGGGCAGTTGAGGATTAGATTGTTTATTGGCACAATCTAAACACATAAAAAATTGACTTTCATTCATGAAAAAATAATTTATTAGATTAATAGCAAGAGCACCATGCCCACGCTTTATATGCTAATATAATACAGTATATCGATTTTAGAAAATTTCTTCTCGATTTTTTTGAAAAATATCCAAATTGATTTTGCCAATAAGACTAGTGACCATGAAAACAACTCATAGCACTGTTGTAGAAACAAACGCGCTTTTATGAAAATAAATTATAGGCCAAGGTTTCTCTCTTCTCGTTCAATTTTCCAATCATACCGTCCCTCTGCTACATCGCCAACCTCTTTGAGTGTATGGCGATGTTTTATTTCGTCAAAAGGCTGTCGGCTTTCCGCATAATCACAGAGCCATGCGCCGACAGCATTTTGCTGTTCGGTCGTTTCCCCGTATTCCTGCATCACATTCTTGATGTCGGCGGCTTCGGATGGTGCGAAGAATGACTTGTGCTGCTCCGTGCCGAAATGGATAATCGCATCTATGGCTCTTTTGAACACCTCGTTTGCCTTGTAGAGCATATCCGCAAACAGATTCAGGATATGCCTGCTCGCTTTCAGCGTACTTTGAAGCAGGCGGATGGTCTTGTCTTTCTCCGCCGTGGCTTGGCTCACAGCTTGGCTGATGCGCTGCCGCTCGCCGTCCTTTTGCTCCTGAAGCTGCCGCAGTGCCTTATCCCTTTCAATGGCAAGTGAACGGCTCTGCACCAAAGCCCTGTCACGTTCCGTTTCGGCTTTCTGTTTTTCTGCGACCAATGCCTTTGTCCGTTCCTCCGCCTTGTCCTTTACAGCATCGGCAAAGGCTTTCTTCATGCGCTCGTTCTCGGCTTTCAGCTTGGCATTTTCCTTTTCGACCGCTGCGGATTTGCCGACCCCGACAAGACTGCCGACGCTATCTAGTATGCTGTCCACTTTCGCCTTTCGCTCGTCTTTGAGTTGTTGCTCCCTTTCGGCAATCTCGCTGTCAAGGGATTGGCGGTACTGCTCTTTCGCCTTGTTCTCACCCTCCACGAACATGAGTTCCGCTTCGGCTTCTTCCTTGGCGGCGATGGCGGCTTGCCTTGCGGCTTTCGCCGAACCCATGTTTGCAGCCTCCATTGTTGCCTACGGAGTCTTTGTGGGAGCGGCCGACACGCTCGTTCCATGTCTCATGAACTTTTTCAGCATCTGGGCTATACGTCTTACCTTAGCAACCTGGTTGGCTCCCACATTAGGGCTCAAAGGCGTATGGATTGCCATGTGCATCGAGCTATGTTTCCGCGGGCTTATTTTCCTTGTACGTTTGAGACGCGGGCAATGGCTGAAACAATATAAGATGTAAATTCGTGTACAGGGGTAAGTGACATTCTACAATTATTATTTCAGTTATAACAATAAAGAGTAGATAATTGGCTGTGAAGTTATAAAAAACGAATTTGAGCAACCATATTTCATATCATTGCGAAAAAATAAAAATCGCTCCGAAATAGGAATTTACGAGGTCTAAGGCCTTCACCTACTCCGAAGCGAAAATATTATACGTCTTATCGACTAATATTTCTTATATCTACCACAAAAATAACTTCTGTTTTATTATAACACAAACAAATCAACACAAAAATCATATCGCTCAATGGATTTTCAAGACTTTTAACAGAAAGGAGGGCAAAATCCGAGAAGCGCTGCGCCGGGCATCCCCATCATGATATCCGTTGCCATGTAGGACCGTGCAAAAGATTACACGCAGCCTAATACGTGTATATATCTACAAATCAATAGCTTACATCGATTATTTCGGCGACTCGCCCGAGACAGAAATTCTACTTGAAAAATCGTCGGGATATTATCGTCGCCCATTGAGTGTTACACCGGTAAAACAGGCACAAACTGCGTGGGGCACTACAATCATATAGAAGTCCTACCGACTTCTATATGATTCTGCATGGTGATCGTAAAGATTGTCACATTTACCTCGAAGCAGCTGCCCCTTCTCGGTATTCGGATATTTATAGACCACGGTCCTGAAATTACAAAGCAAATATTGGATATTTGCCCCCGTTTCATCATCTGTCACAATATCACAGGCAAGATGTATCAACTCTTTTGCCCTCTTCATAGCAGCTTTGGTATGACCGTCATTTTCCCAATCACGTTTTTCACAAACCTGTCCCCAATACTCCGTTCCCTTATAATACTGTGTAAGTCCCCAGCATAAATCGAATGAGTTTCTTATCCCTATGG
>UQMR01000036.1 GCA_900542255.1 uncultured Porphyromonadaceae bacterium | reverse complement strand
GCACAATCACTTGCGACAGGACCGCCAGGCGCGACAAGGCGGCCTGGAAATCGGCCGAAGGGGATGCCAGTGAGGCAAAGACCATTATTTTGTCGTGTCGGGCAAACTCGGTTGTCAGAGCCGACAAGTCGGCCGCCGCAAGCTGCCTTGCAGGTCTCATCATCTGCATCTTGCGATACTTGCCGGGGGTATACCCGGCTGTTCCGCACAACGGCTCCCGCAACGGGACATTGATATGTACCGGACCGGGAGTAGAAGCCCCTGCCGCAAGCATGGCCTCATTTATCATGCGCGTAGCATACCACATATTCAACTCGTCGCCTGCATCTACGGGAAGGTGATACGATGATTTTACAAACGGGGCAAATATACCGCGCTGCCTGATAGTCTGGCTGTCATCCTGGTCTATCCACTCATCGGGACGGTCGGCCGAAATGACAATCAACGGCACATGTCTGTAATAGGCCTCGGCCACTGCGGGGGCGTAGTTGAGCAACGCCGTTCCCGAGGTACATACCAGGACAACCGGCTCTTGCAGCCGTGCCGCCATGCCTACGGCCATAAAAGCGGCCACACGCTCGTCTATCACGACATAATGGCTGATTGCGGTTTCGCGGGCAAAGGCTACCAGCAACGGTGCATTGCGCGAACCGGGCGACAAGACTGCATGTCGCACGCCTTGGGCAACAGACAACTCTGCCAATGCACGGCATATTTCATTATTGGTTGTTTCCATAGTCATGTATATAAGATTAAGAACGGTTTAATACTGAAAGTATGGTCTGCGACTTGATGCAGGTCTCGTTCCATTCGTCGGCTGGCACCGAACGGGCCGTAAGCCCGCCACCCACATAAAGGCGCACGGAGCGGGCGTCAAATTCGAGGCTTCGCAAGTTGACATAGCAACGGCAACGCCCCTCGTCATAGGCCTCTCCTATATATCCCCCATAATAACGGCGGCTGCGGCCCTCTATCACCGGGATAAGCCTCTTTGCCACATCGGCGGGCAGGCCGGCCACCGCAGGGGTCGGATGCAAGCCGGCCAGCAAGGCATCTCTTGCGGCGGCATCGTGGGGGGCCGATATATCGAAGTCGGTACAAAGGTGCTCAACCTGAGCCGCCTGGCGGGTATATGTATGTGTCGAGACGGCATGCAGCTTGCAGTCGCACAACACTTGCCTGATATAGTCAGAGACATATTGCTGCTCTTCGCGTTCTTTGAGCGGCCATTCGGCAGGGCTTCCAGCAGGACGTGTCCCGGCCAAAGCCATGGTCGCATATCCGTCGGCGGCAGAGCGCAACAAAAGCTCGGGCGTTGCACCTACCCACTGACATACACCGGGGTAACTTACCATAAAGACACACGCATCGCGATATGCGGTACACAAGGCATCAAACAAACGCGGCATGCGGGTTGCATCGTAAGCCACGGTTATCGTACGCGAAAGTACCAGTTTGTCCGCCTCATGATTTTTCATACAGCATATCATGCGCTGCGCCTTCTCAATATAAGAGTCGTAGCCTATATCCACGCCACTCAGTCTGCCGGGGACGGCAGGCAATGGGGGCAGGGCTTCGAGGGCCTCGCGGTCGGCAGCACAATAATCGGGGACGATGGTAAAAGCCGGCGACTCCTCGCTCTCTATAAAAGGCACTACTCTGAAACCCGATGCAGCCCCTCTTACAGGCAACGAATGATATTGCGCGCCAAAACTCGCCTCGTCCTCGCCGGGATACCGACAGGCATAGAAGGGGATGTTGCGAGTCAGGCAACACGCTATAAGCCTGCCCAGCTCTTCCCTATTGCAATATGCAGCACCGGCATCCATAGAGGCTCCCGTCAAAGAGGATACGCTACCAAATCGAAAGGAAGCGTCTCCGTTACCTTCACACTGTAAAAATGGCCCACTTGCAACGGCTTGGTTTTCTGCACCAGTACCTCATTGTCCACATCGGGCGAGTCGGCCTCGGTGCGACCTATATAATAATCGGGCTCTTCCCGGTCTATTATCACTTTCAGGACGGCGTCGCGCTTGTCGGCATTCATCTCGGCTGCGATAGATTCCTGCAAGGCCATAAGCCGGTCCAACCGCTGTTGCTTTACCTCCTCGGGCACATCATCGGGGTGATGGTTGGCGGCAAAGGTACCCTCCTCCTCGCAGTAGGCAAAGGCTCCCATCCGCTCAAAACGGATATCCTTCACAAATTGCAGCAGTTCTTCAAAATCGGCCTCCGTTTCACCGGGATAACCCACCATCAGCGTCGTACGCAACGCAATACCGGGTACTTCCCGGCGAATACGGGCTATGAGCTCGTATGTCTCTTGCTTGGTAACATGGCGGTGCATACGGTCGAGTATGTTGTCGCTGATATGCTGCAAGGCTATGTCGAGATACTTGCATACATTATCGTGTTTTTGCATCACGGGCAGCAGGTCATAGGGGAAACCGGCCGGATAGGCATAGTGCAACCTTATCCACTCTACGCCGGGTATGGCGGCCATACCCTCTACCAGAGCTGCCAGGCGGTTCTCGCCATAGAGGTCTTCGCCATAGTAGGAGAGGTCTTGCGCTATCACTTGAAACTCGCGCACTCCCTGCCCTGCCAAGAAACGCACCTCGTCGAATATGCGCTCCATAGGCACCGACTTGTAGCGGCCTGTAAAGAGCGGAATGGCGCAGTAGGTGCAAAAGCGGTTGCACCCCTCTGCTATCTTGATATAGGCATAGTGCGAGGGTGTGGTGAGATGGCGGCGGTCGGAACATGTCACCTCGGGGTGCCCCAAATCGGCCAGGAGCGACTCCCAGTCGAACTTGCCATAGAACTTGTCGACTTCGGGAATCTCGCTTTCGAGCTCGGCACGGTACCGTTCCGACAGGCAGCCCATCACATATAGCTTTCCTATGCGACGGTGTTTCTTCGCCTCTACCAGTTCGAGTATCATGGCGATGCTCTCTTCTTTGGCATCGCCTATAAATCCGCACGTATTCACGACGACAATCTCGCCGGAGACACGATGCGAATCGTGATATACCTTATACCCTGCTTGTGAGAAGCGATACAAAAGTCGCTCGGAATCGACTAAGTTTTTAGAGCATCCGAGCGATACAATATCTACCCTGTTACGTATCATAGCTGTTGCATCAATCGCCAAAGAGAGAATCTACGAAGGCCCGGCGGCGGAATACCTGCAAGTCGTCTATTCCCTCGCCCAGACCTATGTATTTGACGGGAATCTTGAACTGGTCCGAGATGCCTATCACGACACCGCCTTTGGCGGTACCGTCGAGTTTTGTTATCGCCAGCTCATTCACCTCGGTTGCCGCCGTAAACTGCTTGGCTTGCTCAAAGGCATTCTGCCCTGTCGAGCCGTCGAGTACCAGAAGCACTTCATGGGGAGCATCGGGCACGACTTTTGCCATGACATTCTTTATTTTGGTGAGCTCATTCATCAGCCCTATCTTGTTATGCAGGCGTCCGGCCGTGTCTATGATGACCACATCGGCATTATTTGCCTTGGCCGAGCTCACGGCATCAAAAGCCACAGAGGCCGGGTCGGACCCCATCTTCTGCTTTATAACCGGCACATCGGCACGCTCGCCCCATGCTACCAGCTGCTCAACGGCGGCCGCCCTGAATGTATCGGCCGCTCCGAGATATACTGAGTAGCCCTTTTTCTTGTACTGATATGCGAGCTTGCCTATGGTGGTGGTTTTTCCCACACCGTTTACGCCCACCACCATGATGACATGGGGACGCGAACTCGCGGGCAAGACAAAGTCTTCTTCATCGTCGCTGCCCGTTTCGGCAAGAAGGGCTGCAATCTCCTCGCGCAGGATACGCTGCAACTCACTCGTACTCATATATTTGTCGCGGGCCACACGTTGTTCTACCCGCTCTATGATGCGCAAAGTGGTATCGACGCCTACGTCGGAGGTGATGAGTACCTCTTCGAGGTTGTCCAGCACCTCGTCATCGACTTGCGACTTGCCGGCAACGGCACGTGCCAATTTAGCGAAAACGCCCTCTTTGGTTTTCGACAAGCCTTTATCGAGCGTCTCTTTTTTCTCTTTGGAAAAGAAGTTATACCAAGCCATAATCATCTATAATTAAAGGGGAGGGTGATAAACATAGCAGTATACAAAAATAGCGGAAGGCAAGTGCAAGGAGGACCGGGAAACCGTGATTTTCGAATCTGACCAGGCTTAGACTTCCATCCTATTTTATCTGACAGCGAAAATGAGTATTGCGCCCCATGATGCGGGACATTCTCAAATTCGGCTGCATACAACCGCATTCTATCTTCTACAAAGATAGCGAAATATGCCGATAAAAAAAACTTTCCCGCACAAGAAAGCGCAAGAAAGTTTTTTATAGTATAGAAAGGATACCTCGGCAGTATTATTTTACTGCATCGGCAACACTATCTTTGGGCAGGATTTCCTCTTGGAAAACATAAGCGCCGGTTTTGGGCGATTTCACCACTTTGATTACTTTCGCAAAAGCGCGGCTGTCACCTTTTTGCAGGGTTGCAACGACTTTCTTTGCCATGTGTCAATCTCCTTCCTTTTATTTTATTTCTTTGTGAACTGTTACTCTTTTCAGGATGGGGTTGTATTTCTTCAACTCCAAACGCTCTGTGGTATTCTTACGGTTTTTGGTAGTAATATAACGCGAAGTGCCCGGCATACCACTTGCCTTATGCTCTGTGCATTCGAGTATAACTTGCACTCTATTACCTTTAGCTTTCTTTGCCATATCAGTTTATCACTTTTATATCGGTTAAATATCCTTTGCCGACAGCTTGCTTGATAGCAGCATCAAGCCCCACTTTGTTTATCAAGCGGAGGCCGGCAGCTGAGATAGTAAGAGAGATCCAGCAATCTTGCTCGACCCAATAGAATTTTTTGTTGAAGAGGTTGACATTGAAACGACGTTTCGTGCGACGTTTCGAGTGCGAAACATTGTTGCCAACCATAGCTTTCTTCCCTGTAATTTGACAAATCTTTGACATCGCTATCTTAGTTTTTTATATTATACTTTTCCGGCTTTCACAAACAGTGTGCAAATTTACGGCATTTTACATTACCATCCAAATTTGCGATAAAGAAAAAAGAAAAATATTTTATCACCGCCGCTCGACAGGGGGCAAGCCTGGGTCGGCAAGAAAACAAACGTCATCTTATCACACACATCCGCCTCCGCGTCGCGCTACCTTAGCGACTCCATATAATTATGCTATCATGACGAGGAAACGATTGTTATTCTTAGGAACAGCCTGCAACAGCGCCGCGCGTTTTGCCAAAGCCGGCAGTTGCAGCAAAGTGGTAAATCTGCGAAATATCGACGGCAGCCTGCTCCCTACGGGAAGTGCATTCAAGGTATACGAGCCGGCCGACAGCGACCGCATACTCGCCTACGTGCATGTATGCCACGATGCCCGGCATCACATTTTTTATAAAGGCAATGAGCTCTACCACGAGTTTGACCTCGACGATACGGGTTGTACCGTCGTAAACGAAAAGGTGCTTACACTCGACGAAGGGTTTACGCGCATCGATTCGCTGGGCAACACACTGATTGTCGTATGCCCATCGTGCATATATTATCTGCTGCACCGCACCACGGGATATGTATATCTCGGCAACCAGCCGCCTATGCCGGTCATCACGCTACACGAGGCTTCATACCAATTCAGGAGCATCTTCGTGCCGAGCTATTCCATCGCAGGGAAAGTCGAACATATCGACGACACTTTCCGCGAAGGCTTCACAGCCCGCGAGGCGGGTTCTTACTTCAAACTGCGCGATACCGAATATAACAGTTACCGCTTCGTGCAACCCGTCACCCTGCGCTACGCCCTGCGCCTCTACGACGGCAGCCACATATTGCCATCGGCTCCCGTTATATTGTGCCGCCGCAATGTCGAAGCGTTGCAAAAAGAGAAATATGCCACCTTCAACTATATGGAGGAGCAAGATACGACCTATATGGTCGAATATACGGTAGGACTCTACTCCTCTACCATCGGGTACCGCATAGAAAGCATCAGCCTCGATGACTGGAAAGATATTGTAACGGGAATAGACTTTTTTGCCTCGGCCGAGATACCGCTGCTGAGCGACGAACCTATAAAATCGAACGAATATGTGGAGGTATCGCAGAACCGGTACCAATACACCTACCAGGCCCCTACTGCCGACATAGCACAAGCCGTGCAGCAAGCCCGTGAAGAGTCGCTCTTCTACAAGATATTCAGTATCGACGACTTACAGAACATCGCAACGGGCACGCTTTGCGAAATAACGCCCGACGTGCGCCCCGATTTCATCATCTACCAACAGCGGCTCACAACAGATACCGCCGACTTCAACCGCATGGGGGCCACACAATCGTTTGTCTACAACAACCGGCTGCACTTGGCCGATATTACCCGCACTTACTACGAGGGATACCCTGCCACCCTATTCCACACGGCTCTTTCCGACACCGAAACAACCGCCGAGGCTTGCATAAAGACACACCTGCTACTCTCCGACGGGGGCGACAACTACGTTATATGGCGCGGCAGCATCCCCCATTTTTCATCGGCATTCTCGCCTCTGCTGTCATTCCCCGACAGCAATGCCATCTCTATGGAGATTGCCGTAAGAGTCGGCGGAGAGGAATACCGCCATACATTCATGCTGGAAGCCGTCGGCAATGAAAACCGCGCATCGTATATCCAACAGAATTTTGCCGACATAGAAATCGGCTCCTGGGACAAGAGCGCCATAACGGCCGACGTAACCGACGACTTCCCGGCCACGTCGGTCAACATCGTACGCCGGCACCGCAATCTCCTGCGCGTTTCGGAGGTAGACAACCCCTTTTTCTTTCCCGCAGAGCTCTCCTATTCCATCTCGGGAGGGTGCATCACCGGTATCGCAACCACCACAGCCGCACTGTCGCAGGGTCAATACGGAGAGTTCCCCCTCTACATATTTACCGACGAAGGTATTTGGGCCATGCAAAATGGCAGCGGCGAGGTATGCTACGCCCGCTGCACCCCCATCAACAGAGAGTGTGTAAGCAACAGCCGCTGCATCATCTCGGTAGAGAATGCCATCATTTACCTGTCGGGGAACTCGCTCCTCACGATAAGCGGCTCCAAATCGAGCGAGCTGCTGGCTCTCAACGAAATTCCCGAGACCCGCTTCGATGAGCAGATACCGCAACTCGTACCCGATATGCCCGCCGCCGGAAGCGACCCGCGCAGCCTGGAACTCTTTTTCGACAGCAGTGTCACATCGGGATACATATATAACAGGCACGAACTCATATTCTGCAACGCAACATTTCCCTATATGTGGGTGCTGCACCTGCCTACAAAGCATCTATATCGCAGGGCTTGTTCGTACCGAAAAATCATCGACGGATACAATGCACTATTGGCGCAGGAGAACGGCGGAACACTCTATGACCTCTATCAAGAATCTGAGGCCGGGAACAGCATCACTCTCGCAACACGCCCCATCTGCATCGCACCCGAATCATACACCCGGATGCAGGAGATAACCCTGCGACTGCAAGGCTCCTGCGAGAATATGGAGATAATCATCGCTGCGGCTCACGAGCCCGAGGAGGCATTCATACCTATATACAAGGGGACTTATAACGGGTATGCAGGCGGGCATCTGCCCATACGCCTCGCAGCCCCGCCCTACAAATATTACAGGATAATCCTCAACGGCAAGGCTGGGAGCGACTTCCATATAGATTGCGTAGACCTCGCCTTCGAGATTGTCGAGGACAACCGGCTGCGCTGACCTCGCCTCACGCACAACGGCTCTCCACGGCATAGGGTTACCGAGGCAACACCCGCTTTACCTTTCCCGAGTAGGTCTCTACGAAACGGGGCATAAAGCAGATTGTACGCGGCATCTCGTAACGCGACAGCACCGTGGAGAGCCGCTGCCGCAAGGCTTGCATGCGCTCTGCATCGTATGGGGTGCCTTCTATGACAAGCACTATGCGCTGCCCCAACAAATCGTCGGGGGCGGGCACTATATAGTATCGCTCATGCAGAAGCGAGGCCATCTTTTGCTCTATACTTTCGGCATGGAATTTAAGGCCGCCGCTCATAATGACATTATCGTAACGGCCCAGCCATATAAAGCGACGCTCATCGACAAGATTCACTACATCGTTGGTCACAAACCTCCTGCCGCCCAAGTGAGGTGCGTCGATAACCAGGCAGCCGCGGTTGTCGAGCGAGAAGCGCACTTCGCCAACAGCGGTATAAAAGTCTTCACCGATACGCCGCAATGCCACGTGCGAGACGGTCTCGGTCATACCGTATGTAACATATACCTGCACTGGCAATGCTGCCAACCGCCCGACCAGCTGCGGAGAGAGAGGGGCCCCGCCTACCAGCAGCTGCGACACCAGCGACAGACGCGCCGCTCCGTCACTGTCGCGGAGTGTGGCTTCGACCTGCATAGGCACCATGGCCGCCACATCGACAGGTCGGCTCCATGCGGCCAATGGATGCGACGAAGGCGGCACCACATAGAGCATGGCTCCTGCCTGCAAGGCCCTCACGACCATCATCATACCGGCAATATATCGTACAGAGAGAGACAGCAACAGCGACGAATGCTCCGTAACACCCATATAACGATTGGTGATGGCAGCCGATGCCATCATGTCGCATTTATAGAGGCGCAGCGGCTGCGGCGTACCGGTAGAGCCCGACGTGCGTCCCATAACGTAATCGAGCGGCGAGAACCACTCCTCCAAGAAATCGACCACATCGTCGGGGATACAGCCCCGCAATTGCGAGGGGTCTGTCACTTTACAATCATTGATTTTTATCTCCATGCAAGCTCGGGGTAATGCCATGCGCCTTGGGAGTCGTACGTGAGCCGGTCGCCCGACAGTCGCAACGGCGAGGGTATATTATTGGTATATAGAGCTCCCGTTCCCAACCCTTGCGGCATAAGGGGAGTGAAAGAGGCCGTATAACGGGCTATCGCCTCCAAACCCACATTCGATTCGAGCGCCGAAGTAATCCACCACCCTATGCCCCTCTCGCGGGCTGCCTCCATCCAGCAGGAGGCTCCTGCAAAACCGCCCACCAGCGAAGGTTTCAATACGATATAGTGAGGGTGTATTTCGTCGAGCAAACGGGCTGCATAATCGGGGGTCACTTCACGGCAGGCCACCAGCTCCTCGTCCAACGCCACGGCGACAGGCGACAGGGCGCACAGCTGCGCCATTTCGGCCGGATGACCGGCCAGCAAGGGCTGCTCTATCGAGTGCAGGTCGTAACGCGCCAGCCGCTCTATTTTATGCAAGGCATTTTGGGGCGTAAAGGCGCCGTTGGCATCTACCCGCAACTCTACCTGCGAACGGTCGAAACGGGCCCGCACGGCAGCCAACAGCCGCAGCTCGGCATCGAAATCTATCGCTCCTATTTTGAGCTTGATACACCCGAATCCGGCTTGCAGCTTCTCCTCCATACGCCGCAACATCGTTTCGCTATCGCCCATCCACACCAATCCGTTGATGGTAATAGATTGCCGGCCCGAAGCAAACGGCGACGGGTAGTCGCGCCACCCGGCAAGGCTCTGCAACGCCGTCTCGAAACCGAAGCGCAGCGAACTCCACGCACGCAAGCCCGACAGAAATTCTGCCGGCTCATACTCGCCTATCGTGCGGCAGGCCTGAGCGAGCACGGCTTCGTACCGGGGGTCGTCGTCAGACCCCAACCCTCTGAACAGCGCACACTCGCCCCATCCCACACGGGCAGGCTGCGCGCTATCCCACACCTGCACAAAATAGGTGTCTTTGTAGGTCAATACGCCGCGCGATGTACCGCCCGGCTCTTTGAAGTGCAGGCGATATGGAGCATAACGGGCTTGCAACATATCAACCGGGAAATTTGGTAAACTTATCGAAGTCGGGGTCGCGCTTTTCGAGGAAAGCGCGTTTGCCCTCCTGCGCCTCTTCCATGAGATAATACATCAGCGTGGCATCGCCGGCAAACTCCATCAATCCCCGTTGCCCGTCGAGCTCGGCATTGAGTGCCCGTTTTATCATTCTTATAGCCATAGGGCTGCGTTTGAGAATAGTCTCGCACCACTCTACCGTCTCATCTTCGAGCCGTTCCAAGGGGACGACCTTGTTTACCATGCCCATCTGCTCGGCCTCTTGCGCCGTGTACTGCCTGCACAGGAACCATATTTCGCGGGCTTTCTTTTGCCCCACGATGCGGGCCAAATAGGAGGAACCGAATCCGCCGTCGAAGCTGCCCACCTTAGGGCCTGTCTGTCCGAAACGGGCATTCTCCGATGCAATAGTAAGGTCGCACACCACCTGCAACACATTCCCGCCGCCTATGGCATATCCGTTGACCATGGCTATGACGGGCTTGGGAATGGAGCGGATGGCTTTGTGCAAATCGAGCACATTGAGGCGCGGCACTCCGTCGTCGCCGATATAGCCTCCCAACCCTTTGACACGCTGGTCGCCGCCCGAGCAGAATGCCTTGTCGCCTGCCCCGGTAAAGACGACGACCCCTATATCGCTGCGCTCACGGCATATCGACATGGCGTCGAGCATCTCGAAATTGGTTTGCGGGCGGAACGCATTATAG
The DNA here is from genome assembly GCA_900542255.1 of uncultured Porphyromonadaceae bacterium. Lineage (GTDB taxonomy): Bacteria > Bacteroidota > Bacteroidia > Bacteroidales > Barnesiellaceae_A > Barnesiella_A > Barnesiella_A excrementipullorum. Next base: position 11,368 of record UQMR01000036.1, on the reverse strand, counting down.
ACCTCGGGGCGGTTTATCGTAATCTTGGCAATACCGCCATATTGCTGAAAAAGAATATCTTCGTACTCTTTTATCGTTTTCCATTCTCTTGTAGCCATAGAAAATATATTTTATAAGAACTCAAAAGTACAAAATAATTATTCATATATACCATTCATATAATCCTGCTTATACTGCAAAAGGGTTTTTCCCGTATGTTGTTTGAAAAAACGCATCAAATGGCTGGGATCTGAAAAACGGAAGTCGTCGGCAAGCTGAGATATGTTATTGTCTGAGAAAAGAAGCTCGTTTTTCAAATCTTCCAACAAGCGTTGCTTCATCAGATGGGATGCCGATACGCCAAATTGCGACTTCACGGCATCATTGAGTGTCACACGGCTTATTCCCAGCATGCGGGCATACTCCTCTACTCTTTGTACATCGCGGACATGCCGCTCCAACAACTCTTTGAACCGAAACGCATAATTATTTCGCGCTATATCTACCGGCAGGTTATAGAAACGGGCATAATTGCGATTCATAAGGAGCAACAGATAGTAAAGCAAAGAGACAATTATATTGTAACTATCTGCCGATGGATGCTGCAACTCCTGTTTTATAAGGCCGAGCAGCCTGTTATAAACAGATTGTTCTTCCTGCGATGCAATCAGTGTAGGCAACGTATCGGTCTGATAGCAATAAAGCAACCGATATACAAAAAATTTATCCGCAAGGAATGTGCGCATAAAGTCTTCCCTGAATATAAGGAAATTATATTGCATCTGCGACTCGTCTACATGCCACTCTTGTTGTTGATGCGGTGAGAGCAACAGGATTATGTTATCCTGTAACGGTATCTTACGAAAATTCAATAGCAAGAAGCCATTGGCCTTATGGATAAAATAGAAATTGAAAAAATCGGTCTTGAATCTTTTATGCTCGGTGAGAACGCCGCATACATCACTGCTACGGCCCGTGTTGATGTAAAAATTCACGCCGCACCGTGTTTTGCTGAACGGCACACTTATGATATCATCCAGATTCTTCATTCTATCCATTTCCATGATTTTTTACAATCACAAAGATATATATCATTTATCAAAATGGCATATATCACCGCATTTATGGCATAGCAGCTCTTATTTATTCTTTTGAATTTTGCCACGGGAATAATATACGGCAACAAACAAAACATCTCTATGAGTATCTGTATAAAGTCACTGATAAAAAACCTCAATATCGTGATAGGATGCACGATAGGATGCAGCTATTGCTATGCCAGAAACAACTGTCGTCGGTTCCACATGACGGACGACTTTGCTGACCCTGCATATATGGCGAGGAAACTGCGCATTATGAGCAATCGCAACCCTCATATATATTTCCTCACGGGTATGAGCGATTTCTCAGACTGGAAGCATGCATGGCGGGAAGAGATATTCAACCAGGTCGCCGACAATCCCCAACACGCCTACATCCTTTTAACGAAACGGCCGGAAAAAATCTCATTTCAAACCAATGACAACAATGTCTGGATGGGTGTCACCATCACCTGCGATAGAGAAAAGAAACGATTAGACGACTTGCGAAGAAATATCAAGGCCAAACACTACCATGTCACGTTTGAACCTCTTTTCAGCGATATCGGCAACATCGACTTCGAGAAAATAGAATGGGTTGTCATCGGTACCGAGACCGGGAAACGAAAAGGCAAAGTCGAAGCCCGTCCCGAGTGGGTACTGCATATCGCCGAGCAAGCCAAGGCCCATCGGATACCTGTATTCATGAAGGAAGATTTATTGCCAGTCATGGGCGAAGATAGAATGATTCAAGAATTTCCGGAACAATTCATACAAAAAACATGGAGAGAGAAATCATCAAAGAAATAAATGTAAATAGCATCATGACACGGTCGACACTCCCTGTCGGAGGCTATTCTGTCAACCCTTACGTAGGGTGCCCGCATGCCTGCCGGTACTGCTATGCTTCGTTTATGAAACGATTTACCGGCCACACCGAGCCCTGGGGCTCATTTCTCGATATAAAGAGCTGGGAGCCCATAAAGAATCCCCATCTGTACGATGGGAAAAGGGTCGTTATAGGCTCTGTCACCGACGGATATAATCCATACGAGAAATATTTCCGCCGTACGCGCAAAGTCCTCGAAGAGCTTCAAGGGAGCAGCGCCGAAATAATGATATGTACAAAATCCGATTTGGTATTGCGCGACATCGAGCTGTTAAAAAAATTTCCCAAGGCCACCGTTTCATGGTCTATCAATACCCTTGACGAGAATTTCCGCACCGACATGGACAAAGCCTCAACTATCGCATCCCGCATCGAAGCCATGCGACAAGTGTATGAAAGCGGAATCAGAACCGTTTGCTTCATATCCCCCATTTTCCCGGGTATCACAGATGTAAGGGCCATTATAGAACAGGTAAAAGATTTTTGCGACCTGGTATGGCTGGAAAATCTAAATTTGCGGGGAGGGTTCAAACACAATATAATGGAATACATCGGCAAGGCATATCCGGCGCTGCTCCCTCTTTACGAAGAGATATACGACAGAAAACGTACCGGTTATTGGCAAGCATTAGAACAAGACATCCAACAATACGCCTTGCAGCATGGCTATCCATACCGCATAAACGACTTGCCATACGGCCGCTCAGAGAGAGGGAAACCCGTCATAGTCAACTACTTTTATCACGAAAAAATACGACGCCACAAATAATGCCGCCGCATTACATAGGCTTGTGTCGCAGAGGTGTATTTTTAACAATTGTAATTTTTTTGTTTATTGGTTTGTTATTACAATTTTTCTACATTTGCAATAAGCAAACAACTTAACTAATCTCTGAGAAACATGCTTACAATCGACCGAATACACCATGCCGCCGACGTATTGAAGAGCGTGGTAAGGCGCACCGACATGATACGCGCCAACCTTATCAACCCCGAAAGCGAAGTTTACTTAAAGACCGAAAACCTGCAAGTGACAGGCTCCTTCAAGGTAAGAGGCGCATACTACAAAATATCACAACTCAACGACGAGGAGAAGGCCCGCGGCGTGATAGCCTGCTCGGCAGGAAACCATGCGCAAGGCGTAGCCCTCGGAGCCACCAAAAACGGCATTAAATCGCTGATATGCCTGCCGGCAGGAGCTCCCATATCGAAGATAGAAGCTACCAAGCGCCTCGGGGCAGAGGTGTGCCTGGTAAACGGCGTATATGACGATGCCTACAACAAAGCCGTAGAGTTGCAGCACGAACACGGGTACACGTTTGTCCACCCCTTCGATGACGAGCTCGTGATTGCCGGACAAGGCACCATAGCTCTCGAAATGCTGGAACAGCTGCCCGACCTCGAAGCCGTTATCGTACCGGTAGGCGGCGGCGGTCTCATCTCGGGCGTTGCCTTTACACTGAAAACACTCCGCCCCGACATCAAGGTATATGGCGTGCAGGCAGCCGGAGCTCCCAGCATGTACCAGTCTCTCATAGACCACCATATCGTACGGCTCCCGTCGGTATCGACCATCGCCGACGGTATCGCCGTAAAAGAACCGGGCACGCACACCTTCGATTATTGCAGCCGCTTTGTCGACGAAATTGCAACCATTACCGACGACGAAATTTCGGCCGCTATCCTTGCCCTGATAGAGCAACACAAACTCGTCGCCGAGGGTGCCGGCGCAATAGCCGTAGCAGCAGCCATGTTCAACAAGCTGCCCATAAAAGGGAAGAAGACCGTATGCCTCGTATCGGGCGGCAACATAGATGTTACCATCTTGGCTCGCGTCGTCAAACGAGGACTTATCACGAACGGACGCACCTGCAACCTTACCGTCGAACTCTCTGACAAACCGGGACAACTCCTCGGCATACTCGGCGTCGTTGCCGAACAGGGCGCCAACGTCATCTCTATCAACCACGAACGGTCGGGGCTCAACATCGACCTGCGCGGCTGCTACGTACACCTGCAATTGGAGACACGCAACAACGAGCACATCGCCCATATCATACAGGCGCTCACAGAGAAAGGGTATAGATTGGTATAAAATACCATCCCGAAAGATAAAAGCCGAAGGGCTGCAATCGGAGGCCATCCCCTTGCAGCCCTTACCATAAGAAAATGAGCCTGCTCTACCGGCCGGGAACATCGGCCTACCGCCGAAAATAGGCAACACAACATCTCTCAACCCATAGAAACGGTAATATTATGTATCAGAAGTTCATCATCAACCAAGACGGCGTATTGAAATTCGGGCACGTCTATCTGCATAGAGAGTTGCTGGACAGGGGCGAACAGTGCCCCTACGGCGGAGGTCTATGGAAAGTGGACGAGAAACGGGGAGCCATCCTGTTATACGGCCGTTCGTTTGACTTCGGTGTACCGGAAATCAACCGAATAACCCGCATCGAATGGAGCGGAGTCGGCGGGAAACCCATGCCCCTCTTTTTCCTGCCGCACTGGCCGGAAGAAGAGCGTCTCATACCCATCGACACAAATCTCTGACACCCGGGTGTCGACTACAAAATCTGCCCAGAACTATTTCTAACAGGCAAACTCGTAAAACACCCCCTAAAACACGAACAACAATGGACAAAAAAGCATACGCCCAGGCCAACAAGGAGTGGCTCATGCAGAAATCGAAAGAAGAAGGAGTAAAGGCACTGCCCAAAGGTATCTACTACAAAGTATTATCGGAAGGGAAAGCCGACGGCCGGCATCCGAACCTGCGCAGCATCATCACCGCCCATTACACAGGACGAACGATTGACGGCAAACAGTTCGACAGCAGCCTCGGCGGCACACCGTTGGCCATCCGCCTGTGCGACCTCATAGACGGATGGATTATTGCCATGCAACAGATGTGCGTGGGAGACAAATGGGAAATCTATATTCCGGCCGAAATGGGCTACGGCAAATTTTCACAGCCGGGCATACCGGGCAATTCCACCCTCATATTCGAAGTAGAACTGTTAGGCATAGCGTAAGATGGAAAGACGAGTATTCGTAACAGGCGGCGCGCATGGTATAGGAAGAAGCATTGTAGAGGCCTTCTGCCAGGCTGGCGACCGCGTAGCCTTTTGCGACATGGATGTGGCGTGTGGCAGAGACACAAGCGACAAAACAGGCGCCATATTCTACCCGGCAGATGTTGCCGACCCCCTACAACTGGAACAATGCCTGCAAGCCATCGCAGATGAGTGGGGCGACATGGATGTCATTGTCAACAACGCCGGAATAAGCGCCTTTAAGCCCATCACCGAGATAACGCTGGAAGAGTTTGACCGCACCCTCCATACCAACCTCCGCCCGGCATTCATCACCTCGCGTTTCTTAGCCCGACACCGGCAACAAAACGGCAACACCTCTTACGGGCGCATCGTCAACCTCAGCTCCACACGCTACCTGATGAGCGAAGCCGGGACAGAGGCATACAGTGCATCGAAAGGCGGCATCTATGCCCTGACGCATGCTCTTGCCATCTCGCTGGCACCGCTCCGCATCACGGTCAACGCCGTGGCACCGGGGTGGATTCATGTCAACGAAGAAGAGAACCTGCGCCCCATCGACCACGCATTTCACCCCAGCGGGCGGGTCGGGATGCCCGAAGACATAGCCCGCACCATCCTGTTTCTCTGCGACCCTGCAAACGACTTCGTCAACGGGCAGACTATCACGGTAGATGGCGGTGTAACCCGGAAAATGATTTATCCGGAATAAACATCTTTTCCAAAGAAGGAGGACGAATAACTATTCGTCACAGGCTCTACCGACGCGCTCGCTATGCCGCAATACCCTTATACTCACCTCATATAACAGGTACAATGGAATTGTAACCAACATGAGTGTCAGTATATCCTGCCCGGGAGTTATCACAGCGGCCACAATCATAACTACCAAAAACGAATGTTTGCGATACCGCGCAAGGAAAGTCGATTCGATAATGCCTATTTTACCCAATACAAAAGCAATAACGGGCAACTGAAATACAACCCCCATAAGGAACGTCAGCGTAACGAAAGTCGATATATAACTGTCTATCGTAATAGTACTATGTATTTGCGATGCAACGCTGTATGTACCGAGAAAACGGAAAGAGATAGGAAACAACAGAAAGTAGCTCATCAACACACCAAGGATAAACAAGGCATACACTGTAATTACTATCTGCACCGAATATCTTTTCTCGGTCTCATATAACGCCGGGAGAACAAATCGAAAAAGCTCATACAAAATATAGGGTGAGGCACACAAAAGCCCTATATATATCGATGTTTTGATATGTATCATGAATTGGCTCGACAATGTCGTTGCAATAAGCTCTACATGATATGGGTCGAAACAGAAATCGCGCCATCCTATCAGGTGCATCAATGACTCGATGCAACGATAGGTAACAAAATCCCATTCACCGGGAGCCAACAGCAGCCGCCACACCGGCTCCTTGAAGCAGAATACGACAACCGTAAACAGCAACATGACAGCCAAGATGCGAAAAAGCATTCGACGGAGCACCTCCAAGTGTCCGCCGAATGTAAGCATATCATTGCTGTTTTTCTCGCCCATCGACCGTTGTGTTTGCTGTGCCGGTATCGGCATTATTCTTGTCATGGATAGCTGCATCGTCATGAGTAGCAGCTTCGGACGAAGTATTTTCGTCGGGAGGGGTATTCATTTCGTTCATTCCCTTCTTAAACTCTTTGACACCTTGTCCCAAGCCTCGCATCATCTCAGGCAGCTTTTTCCCTCCGAAAAGCAACAATGCAATACCACCTATTACCAGAAGCTCTGTTGTGCCTATAAACAGAGGCAACACATGGGTTATCATCACTACTTACATATTATTCGTTTGTTACAAGATATATTTTGCAAGAGTCGAAATCTATCTCCCAATTACCGTCGGACGTACTCTCCCAACGGTATTTCTCGCCCATACGGCTCCACCATTGCTGGAATTTTGTACCGGTAGCCCCCATATCGGCTACCAGCTTTTCGTACAACTCTCCATTATCGGCCGTAAGAATCTGTGCCAACTCGTTCAATCCGTTGCGGCGTTCAAACAGCATTTGAATTTCGTCTCTCTCTTCCGGCAAAACCTGCCCCACTTCTTTCTTTACCATTCTTTGTTTGTTTCAAAAGGGTCTGTATATGTTATTTCTTTTATCTCCTCTTTATCGGGCATGAAAGTGCCACGCTGCCGCATATCGATGAGAAGTCGCCGCGAAGCGTTACGCTCTATGTGAGCGACCACACATTGTTCGTGCGAGGGCGTATTCACTTCGAGTGTCGTTTTCCTATTGAGCCAAATGCAGCGGCGACATTGATAAGCATCGCAGCGACGGCATATAGGAGCGTATGCAAGTTTATAAAGCTGTCCGTTTTTTATATCGAGGCCATGTGCCAAGTCGCCTACGGCATAACCGTCGGCATCGGTATAGAACGCCGGACACACGTAGAATCGCCCATCGGGGGCCAGCGTTATTGTTGTATCACCTGCGCCGCAGTTATTCATCTTGTCGAGCATCATGCGGTCGGTAAGGATATTGATTTGCGGCGATTTACCGGCTACATATTCCTGCTCTACATATGTAGTCCACGAGGCCAACAGCTGCCTATAACGCTCATAATCGCTCTCGACAAAACCATCTACATCGGTCAACACGATATTGAGTCTTGCAACAGCGCGTAATGTATTTATAATCCAATCGCTATTGGCAAAGAGCTCCTCTCTGTCCAAGCGCAATACATACACTTTATCCGATTGAATCGACACCGTAGCCAACTCCTTCATGCCGTTTATCACAGCTACATCGGCATCACCGACAAGACTTGCCGGTTTTATCTTGATATGGTCGACGGTCTCTATCAAGCGATTATATTCGTCGGGCAGGTCATAGTCGGGATATACGAATTGTATATTCAGATTCTCTTTCATACCATATAAGATACCGGCTTTCAGCATCTCGACAGGCATAAGGCGACGATGATTGCACTCGTTGGCATAATGGCAAAACGAAACAGACGTGTCGTCAAGTAAAATTACAAGATACTGCACCATATACTCAACATGTTTGAGGTTTAACCGTAGGTTTGTTTGCTTCGTAATCTTCGCGGGCTTCTTCGAGTTCGAGTTTCCTGAATAGCTTGTTCCAATAGTAGTTATTGGCTCTTACCCGCGCCTTGTGCATAAGACATATTGCCGTAGAACGCTGGTATATGGTAGGCGTATCGGCGGCATCGTAGTTCTCGCCCTGACACCATGCACAGCCCTCGGCCACTTCGCAATCGATACACTTTTGCTCGCTCTGCGTACAACGGTCGAGTGTGAGGAAAGGACGCAACTTATTCTTGTCTATACCATCATGAATGTTACCTATAATCCATGCCTTCTTCGACCGCAACGAATATTGGGCAAAGCGCGTACAGGGATAAAAATTGCCCGCAGCATCTATGGCCAGCATACGTCCGGCTCCGCACCAGTTCTGATTCTGCAAAACACAATCGAGCGGCTTGCCAAGATATTCCGAAAAGAACGAACAGGCATAATCGCGATAATACTCACCGTCGATAATGGCATCGGCCAGCTGCATGAGTTGCTCCTCAAAGCGGGCATCGTCACCCTCTTCCCATACATCCTCAAAGACGCAGTTAATGTTTACCTCATGAATACCGAGACTGTACAGATGCAACACACTCTCTTTGATATAAGGAATATCGGCACTACTTATGGTCACTTTGGTCCCACCGTTTGGAAACTGACTGAGCCACAACGGGATGTTACGCACCACATCGGCATACGAGCCACGTCCATCGCCTTTATACACGCGGTTGAGGTCGTGTTTCATCTCCGTACCGTCGATGGTAATACCTATCGACAAATGCTCTCGGTTTTTCTTGATATACTGCTGCACCTTATCGGTATGGTAATTGATGCCATTGGTAGAGAATGAAAAACGATACGAATTGAACCAATGATGATTGCGACGATACATCTCCACTTTCAGATAGTCGCATATTTTATCTATCAGCTCTATTTCGAGGAAGGGCTCGCCGCCGATAAAATCCCACACGACACTCTCCTCACGCATATCTTCTTCGTGAGACAATATATAGTCGATAGCCTGCTTGGCTACGTCCCATGTCATCCGCTCCTTCTCATTCTTACCTACCAAATAACAATACTTACAGGCAAGCTGGCAGTCTTTGGTGACGATAAAGGTGATATGTTTTGCCACATTCTCTTTCCAAGAGATAGAAATATTTTTTATCATATTAATCATTTTGCAGCAGATCCAGAACAAGACTTATAGCAACTTCCACTACAAGAATCTTGACAACTACCTTGACATGATTCATAACAATTTAACATACAATCTCCTTTACAATTACCTTCACAACTAGTACATCTTGAACTGCAAGATCCATAACAAGACCCAATACATGTAGAACAAGTTCCTGGACTTGTATCTGCATATGAAGCTTTACAACTCATTGGTATTTTACTTGCCTTTAAAACAAATGGGACATTAGCACAACTAATTATCGCTATAAATGGAAGAGTCTTTTGTACAAAAGACTTAAAGAAATCTCTACGAGATTCTAACTTATATTTTCTCATAATCACTATTTTATTTGACCTTTACACATATCACGACAAGATTCACTGCAAGAATGCGCACAATGATCAGAGCATTTACCTTCACATCCTGTATAACAGTTATCTGCACAAGCTAATTTACAATTTGAAGTACAACCTAATTGTATTTCTGTTTTTGATCCACTAGCATAAGAGATATTTGTTAATGCAATTACGCCCAATATAGGCAAAGTAGCCTTTGCCGCGTTCTTAAAGAATTCGCGACGATTTTGTAATTCTTCGTTTTTCATTTTGTTTTGTTTTTAAGAGTATGAAATATTAATCAATTATTTGGAGTCTATTTCTCAACCATATAAATTTAGGTCGATATAAAAGCAAAAGTCAGGAACACAAATAATAGACAATTATTTACATTCTATTAATTGCAAAACAACATATTTTATAGGGAAACTTATACAATAAGGTGTATATAATAGGTTTATATATTAACGAATTATATACACCCGTTACGCATCGTCACAAAAAAGGGAAGGCATCTCACTCTTCGCCTTCTTGTTTTTTATTCATAGTAAGATTTTGGGAATAGATAGCAAAAAAGTCATAATCGAGAGCATCGCTTATGCGCAACAATGTATTGGTATCTATCGAAGTCCTCTCGAATATCTTATAAATATTCACCCTGCTGCAATTGATTTGTTGCGCCAGCCACGTTATGGATTTACCCTGCCGCTTTACAATTTCACGAATCTCTTCTCCGATATTAATTATCATAATGCTTCGAGCCATAGACACCACAAAAAGATATTGTCGCTCATAACTTTTGCCTGACAATATGCATTCTAAAAGGGGTCCTTCCGATGCCGCTCCCAATGCATCGGCATGATACAAAAAAGACGTGGGAGTCTCTACTTCTGCTTACCCCACAGTCAGGCTCTCGCATTGCCTCTCTCTTAGGATAAGCAACGCAGTTAGCCCACGCCATGACATATTATACAAATAAGATGCCCATAAGTTCATCTATGATGATAATACATCCAACGTGAACGTTCCCGTTGCCGTATCTTCGAAGAGAGTTCAAATTTGCGAGATTCGACTGTCGAAGACAACGTCCGTAAACGTCCTTTACCAATAAAATAAATCCCCGACCCCATAGCAAGGCTAACCGGGTTGGTACAAAGATAGTGAATCTACTCAATAAAAAATAATTTATACATACGGAATTCTCTAAAATGTTGGTTTCGTGGGTTTTTATAAACAAATTATACTATCGAGCCTCAAAAGAGGAATAAAAAGAAGAAAAATATCATATTTCATGGGTGCTTATTAAAAAATTATTGTATGTTTGTAATGTCATACTTTGTATAATATAAATATTATATGAGTGGCAATATATAAATTATACTTTTTCTACGTGGCATTTATATTGCGTACAGATAGATAAACATGGCATAAAGAACACACACAATCAACTAATTATTCACCTTAAAAAGACAGAAATTATGACAGGATGCGATTATCTCAAAAATTTTCTTCAGGAAGAAGGTTTTCGGTATACAGAAGAGGAGAGGTATATCTCGTTTAAGTATGAAGGCACAACGTACTTTGCTTTTAAAGCAGACTCTATTTTCTTGCAAATTGTACTCGTTTGCAATACAGAGAAATATGATAAATATAAAATCTTAGAAACATGCAACGAACTAAACAGTGACAAATACGTAGTAAAATTTGTTTTACGCGAGGATAACACCGTATGGTGTAACTATGAGTTTATTCCTT
>UQMR01000035.1 GCA_900542255.1 uncultured Porphyromonadaceae bacterium | reverse complement strand
GATTATTCGCCCGAAATGCTCCATCACATCATCTGCCACGAAAAAGCTCACGTCGCACAAGGACACACCTGCGATATTCTCTTAGGCGAAATTGCACTCGTCATAGGATGGTTCAACCCCTTCGTATGGCTGTTGCGCAACGAAATACGCCTCTACACCGAGCAGCTTGCCGACGCCGCCGCCATAAAAGCCGCCACATCGGCGAGAGAGTACCAACTGCATCTTTTGCAGGCAACGACCGGCAGCAAACATCCTTTGGGCCCGGCATTCGGCAAGCAGTCGCTGCCGGCACGCATCAAGATGCTCAACCGCAACACAAGCCCATGCTACCGCAAGCTCTACTATATAATAGCCCTCCCGCTGGCCGCCCTGCTGATCATGGGCGCACAGGCGTGCAAAAAGCAACCGTCGGAGCGGCCGCAGAGCGCCGGGGAGATACCGCCGCCCGCTGTCGAAACAATATACGACACATGCGAGACGATGCCCCAATTCCCGGGAGGCGAAAAGGCTATGATGGAGTTCATAGCTACCCACCTGAAATATCCGCAACAGGCCGTCAAGGAGAATATACAAGGTGCTGTCCTCGCCGAATTTGTCATCGATGCCGAGGGGAAAGCCATTCAACCCAGAATCATCCGCAGCCTCTCGCCCGAGTGCGACAGAGAGGTCATCCGCGTCATAAACCTCATGCCGGCATGGACTCCCGGCCAGCAGGAGGGCAAGGCCGTAAATGTAAAATTTACCATTCCCATCATGTACCGGTTACAGTAACCCATCCTGCATACAACTATTAACCCTATACGTTTAACCCTTAAAAAAGAGACAATGAAAAAGACAATCTTTCTGCTCTCGATGCTGCTCACCGCAGCCATCGTGACATGTACACCGACAAAAGCACAGGCGCAAACCAACTCGGAAAAGGTCTACAACTCATGCCAAGTGATGCCCCAATTCCCAGGTGGCGAAAAGGCTATGATGGAGTTCATAGCTACTAACCTGAGATATCCGCAACAAGCCGTCAAAGATGATGTGCAGGGAATGGTTCTCGTCGATTTTGTCATCAACACCGAGGGGAAGGCCACTGACCCTAAAATCGTACGCAGCCTATCGCCCGAGTGCGATGCCGAAGTTATCCGCGTCGTAAGCCTTATGCCGGCATGGACTCCCGGCCAGCAAGACGGCAAGACCGTAAATGTCAAATATACTCTTCCGGTCATGTTCAAGACCAAGTAACCGAGCGAATCAAAAAACCCTTATTTTTCCAATTTGCAGGGCGCTGGCGAATCTCTGTTTTCGCCAACGCCCTTGCAACATACAGCCGGAACACCTACAAAAAAGTCCGGGAAAGGTCTTGTACAGCAGCCGGCATCGCCCGCAATAAAACTCCAACCGACGGCGAAGTTGTTCTTACCACAAATTCATAATTATTACGACACAAAGCAATACAATACTTCAAAAAAATTCATACCTTTGCTACTGTTTATGAATAAGCCAACATCGACAGCCGGTATACGACAGCGAAGGCTCCCCGATAAGAGCCGAAAGAGCTTATTCCCTTCATTAGAAAACAAATTCACGACCGCCCGCGAGTCTATCGGGACGGTCTTTTTTATAATCTGCACGAAAAAGACACCATGAAACGAGAAAGTTTAGTCTCCATCAACGATTTCTCCAAGGAAGAAATCATCGACTTGCTCGAAAAAGCAAAAGGTTTTGAAGCCAATCCCAATCGCCGGGTTCTGGAAGGCAAAGTCATAGCAACACTTTTCTTCGAGCCATCGACCCGCACACGCCTGAGTTTCGAGACAGCAGTAAACCGCTTGGGCGGCCGCATCATCGGCTTCTCCGACGCTGCCACCACCAGCTCATCGAAAGGCGAATCGCTCAAAGATACCATCATGATGGTAAGCAACTATGTCGACCTCATCATCATGCGGCACTACCTCGAAGGTGCGGCACGCTACGCCTCGGAGGTTTCGTCGGTTCCCATCATCAACGCCGGCGACGGTGCCAACCAGCACCCCTCGCAAACCATGCTCGACCTCTACTCTATCTACAAAACGCAAGGGACTCTCGAAAACCTCAACATCACCATGGTGGGCGACCTCAAATACGGACGCACCGTGCATTCGCTGCTGCAAGCCATGTCGCACTTCCACCCCACATTCCACTTCGTTGCCCCCGACGAGCTGAAAATGCCACAGGAATACAAAACCTTCTGCGACGAGCACGGCATACCCTACTACGAGCACACGGAGTTTTCGGAGGAGGTCATCAACGAAGCCGACATCCTCTATATGACCCGCGTACAACGCGAACGGTTTACCGACCTGATGGAGTACGAGAAGGTTAAAAACGTATATATCCTGCACAACAGTATGCTGCGCAACAGCAAACCCAACCTGCGCGTGCTGCACCCGCTGCCTCGTGTCAACGAAATCGCCTACGATGTTGACAACAATCCCAAAGCATACTATTTCCAACAAGCCAAAAACGGCCTATACGCACGCCAAGCCATTATTTGCAAAGTATTAGGTATCGATGCCGACTAACCCCTAAACGAAACGAAATCATGAATACGCAGAAAAAAGAACTCGCAGTGGCCGCCCTCGAAAACGGCACTGTAATAGACCGCATACCCTCGGAACACCTCTTCAAAGTTGTCTCCCTGCTCGGCCTCGACAAATTTACCAACAGCATCACCATAGGCAATAACTTATCGAGCCAGAAGATAGGTAAAAAAGGTATTGTCAAGGTTGCCGATTATTTCTTCAAGGAGGAAGAGATAAACAAGATAGCCCTCATCGCCCCAGAAGCGAAAATAAACATCATACGCGACTACCGCGTGGTAGAGAAATATACCGTCACACTCGACGAAACGCTTCACGGCATCGTGCGCTGCTGCAACCCCAAGTGCATCAGCAACAACGAACCGATGGAGACCGTCTTCCATGTGACACAGAAAAACCCGGTGAAGGTAACCTGCCACTACTGCGGGCACAGCATGCAGGGCGACGACATTACCGTTTGTTGAACCCTCCCCCTGCGCCAATGAAACAGAACTGGAAACCCGGCACACTTATCTACCCGCTCCCCGCAGTACTGGTAAGCTGCGGGGCATCGCCCGATGAGTATAACCTCTTCACGGCGAGCTGGGTGGGCACACTATGCACCAATCCGCCCATGTGCTACGTATCGATACGCCCCGAACGGCATTCGTACGGCATCATACGCCGCAACATGGAGTTTACCCTCAACCTTACCACCACCGATATGGCCAGAGCCACCGACTGGTGCGGTGTACGCTCGGGACGCGACTACGACAAATGGAAAGAGAGCCGCCTCACACCTCATGCCGGCGTAGAGGTGCGCTCGCCCTACGTCGAGGAGTCGCCACTCTCCATAGAATGCCGCGTGCGCGAAATCATTCCCCTCGGCTCACACGACATGTTTATCGCCGACGTCGTAAACATCCTCGCCGACGACAAATACATCGATGCAAAGAGCGAAGCCTTCGATATGGGCAAGGCGGGATTGCTCGTATACTCGCACGGGCACTACTACGAGACAGGCAGCGAAATAGGCAAGTTCGGCTGGTCGGTACAAAAAAAGCACGACAAATAAGCCCTCAAAGCGATGCGTGAGAAGCATATCACAAAATCATGCAAATTCACCGTCATGCCGCTTGCTCATTTCAAAATATTCATACCTTTGCAGGAAACGCCCCGACGGCATGCTAACTCGACACACGATAGATACCCGCCGATGACGTGATACTTAATTATTAATCCAAATACTATACACGCATGAAAAGAGACAATGCCATTTTCGACATTATCGAACGCGAACATCAGCGTCAGTTGAAAGGAATCGAACTCATCGCTTCCGAGAACTTTGTCAGCGACCAAGTAATGCAGGCCATGGGGTCGTGCCTCACCAACAAATATGCCGAGGGCTACCCCGGCAAACGTTACTACGGCGGGTGTGAAGTTGTAGACGAAAGCGAGACCCTCGCCATAGAACGGCTCAAAAAAATCTTCGGTGCAGAGTGGGTCAACGTGCAGCCTCACTCGGGAGCACAAGCCAATATGGCTGTATTCATGGCATGCCTCAAACCCGGCGACAAATTCATGGGCCTCAACCTCTCGCAAGGCGGACACCTCTCGCACGGCTCGCCCGTCAATTTCTCGGGTATCATGTTCCAGGCTCTCGACTACGGCGTACGCCAAGACAATGGCTATATAGACTATGACCAGATGGAAGAGGTTGCCCGCCGCGAACGCCCGCGACTTCTCATCGGTGGAGCTTCGGCCTACTCCCGCGAATGGGACTACGCCCGCATGCGCCGTCTTGCCGACGAAATAGGCGCCATATTTATGGTAGATATGGCTCACCCGGCCGGACTCATCGCCGCCGGCGAGCTCGACAACCCGTTGCGCTATGCCCACATCGTAACCTCTACCACCCACAAAACGCTGCGCGGGCCGCGAGGCGGTATCATACTCATGGGCAAAGACTTTGACAACCCGTGGGGCAAAACGACGCCCAAGGGCGAGATACGCAAAATGTCGGCTCTGCTCGACTCGGCCGTATTCCCCGGCGTACAAGGCGGACCGCTCGAACACGTTATCGCTGCCAAAGCCGTAGCCTTCGGCGAAGCCCTCGACCCCTCTTTCAAAGAGTATCAACAACAAGTGCGCCGCAATGCCCGCGCCATGGCAGAGGCTTTCGTGGCCAAAGGCTACAATGTTGTATCGGGCGGAACCGACAACCACTGCATGCTCATAGACCTTCGCACCAAATATCCCGAACTGACGGGTAAAGTGGCCGAAAAGGCGCTCGTACAGGCCGATATCACGGTAAACAAAAACATGGTGCCCTTCGACAGCCGCTCTCCGTTCCAGACATCGGGTATCCGCGTAGGAACACCGGCCATCACCACGCGCGGTGTAAAAGAAGATATGATGGGTGAAGTGGTTGAAATGATAGACCGCGTACTCTCGGAGCCCGAAAACGAATCGGTTATCACAGCCGTTCGCGAGAAGGTAAACCAAACCATGAAGCAATTCCCCATATTTGCCTATTAAAACAGAGACAACTCCCCTCTCACAGGGGCTGCCGATAATGCGGGTCTGCGACCGACGGGTCGCAGACCCGCTTGCATAGAGGCATCTACAAACACACGGCCACACCCATGCAACCCCGCATGCCGACAACAGATATACGGCCCCTGCCATCGTAAAAGCCCCCTGAGAAGAGCAGCATTGTCCGCTCCTCTTTTTACCTCTATTGCCAGCTCTGTCAGCCTCTCACGACACCGCCTCACACCATAGCAGCAACCCTCCACTGTCGAAGCAAGAGGCCCCACAACTACAATAGCTTTCCCCGCAAAAGAGAGCGGCCCGGCAAAGCCCCCTTCTTCTCTGCAAGAGGCGCAAAAGAGAGACTCCTATCCCCACCCATACTTCTGCGACAGCCCCATTTCATGTCACAGAATACCATGCGACAGAAAACATTTATAGGCATCGAGCATATACAACATGTTGATTTTTAAGAAACTACCACAATACACATTAAAAACAGGAAAAATATTTAATCAAAAAACTTGCATAAACCAAAACAACACATTAAATTTGCAACCGCTTTGAGAAACAAATCAAGCAGGTCCCATAGCTCAGTTGGTTAGAGCATCTGACTCATAATCAGGGGGTCCTAGGTTCAAGCCCTAGTGGGACCACACAAAAAGGTTACTGCCAAACGGTGGTAACCTTTTTCCATTTCAGAGAGCCGGCCCCACATACAACGTATTACACTTCTACCCTATCGCTATTCTCCTCCGCATCGAGCTTCACATATCGCCCTCGATACGCCGAGGGGGGAGAGAGTGCACCCCGAAACAAGGTTTATACAGCATACGCCGCCGACAACATCACAAAATGCCGGCAGCAAAGCGGGATAACAGAGCCGTGCCGAAAGCGAAAAATATCCTTCTTTCGCATCTCAATGCCCATAAATAAAAAAGGCGGAGAAGTGTGTGCTGTCACTTCTCCGCTTAGCGTCATCGCGACGCACCCCTTCCCTGTTGGGAGTCCCAAATAGAGACAGCGGCGACTAAGCCTTACTGCCTCCCACAGAAATCACGTAACTTTTCTTCTGTATCGTTATTGAAGCCTCACGGCTTGAAAATTGAGGTTCTCTACATTTGTAGTTGTCCCCTCAATAAAGGTATGGTATAAAATCGCGTTTATCTACCTATCACAAAAGCACGCTGTTCGAGTATTCACGATGCGCACTCCCGTCATACACCGATTCT
Organism: uncultured Porphyromonadaceae bacterium; assembly: GCA_900542255.1. Lineage (GTDB taxonomy): Bacteria > Bacteroidota > Bacteroidia > Bacteroidales > Barnesiellaceae_A > Barnesiella_A > Barnesiella_A excrementipullorum. Next base: position 16,004 of record UQMR01000035.1, on the reverse strand, counting down.
TTCGATACGACTCCATCGGTTTATGAAAGCACTACAAATTTACAATAAAAAACACTGATACACAAGCGTTTACAAATAAAATGATATAAACACTTGAAAAATATCTATTTGATAATCAAGTATTTAATCGTTTCGTCATATTATCACCCGATTTGTAGATATATTATAACAGGATAAACGGCTGAAAATAAACTTATTATAAACAGCTTGTAGATATGCCGTGCAAAATGCTCCACAAGCCGCTGATTACAAATATATTGAAACGGGAGAGCCCCAAGCGACCCACACGCGCCTAACGCTCTTTGAGGAGAAGAGATTTTGAAAAGAGGGCGCAGAGAGATTTCTCAAAGACAACCCATACAACGGAATCATATATCCGGGACAAAGGGGAGGAGCGTTGCAGTTATACACGACAACATCATAACAGAGAGCGGCATTTTTATAAGATACATCGCCCGCTTATCCTCTTATTACTTGTATATTCACAAACTTTTTGTACCTTTGCAGCGCACTAAGCGGATGTGGCGTAATTGGTAGCCGCGCCAGACTTAGGATCTGGTGTCTTGCGACGTGTGGGTTCGAGTCCCGTCATCCGCACCGTCATGAAATGAAGCCGACTCAAAAGTCTTTTTGATGTCGGCTTCTTATTTTTCCCCCGCCGGAGAGTAACTAAGCGGGGAGCCCCCAGGCCGCTGCAACAAATGTAGACCCCCTGTGACTTGTCCGCAATTCGCCACGCCCATTTCACGCAAGCTATAACATCATAAAAATCAGAGCAAACCGGCCTAAAGGAGCCTGCCGTAACATCTTTATTCCTTTGCATAAGTAGAACCGCTCACCGGGCAAGAGTTTAACGGCATTTTACTATCTTTGGATAAGATAGGATGCGGCTCGGCATAGCCTGTACTTGAAAACTTCGTTTTCGTTTGGCTCTGCCCTCGCCTTTCGCTATCTTTGCAACATAATGGACGAGACATCATACAGCGGAAAGCGGATAGCACGCAACTCCCTGATGCTATACCTTCGCATGTTTGTGACGATGGTGATAGCCTTCTACACAAGCCGCGAACTACTGCGGGTACTGGGAGTGGAGGATTACGGCACGTATAATGTCGTAGGGAGTTTCGTGGCGGTTTTCAGCCTATTCAATTCGGGCGTGACGCTGGCCATACAGCGGTTCCTGAATTACGAAATAGGGACCCGAAACAGCGAGAGGCTGCAACGGGTGTTTTCTACATCATTCAATATATTGTTCGGCATCTCTCTCCTGATAGTTCTCCTGGGCGAGAGCGCAGGATGGTGGTTTGTGACTACGCAACTCAATATTCCGGCAGGACGTGAAGAGGTGGCTTTGTGGGTCTATCAGCTGACACTGCTCATCTTTCTCATCAATATAGTAGGAAGCCCTTTCCAGGCGGCGATTATCGCACACGAGCACTTCAAGGCGTATGCCATGCTGGGCATGTTTGAAGAGTTGTGCAAACTCTCGGCGGTATTTCTGCTCATGGCCATTCCCTTCGACAAACTCATCCTCTACATGTTGCTGCTTACAGGTGTTGCCGTAATTACAAGGGGGGCCTATATGCTATATTGCCGCAAGCGGTTTGCCGAGTGCAGGTATCGCTTCTGTTTCGACCGCGGGCTCATGCGCGAGATGTTTTCGTTCTCGGCATGGAACATCTTCGGCAGCTGCGCCTACATTGCCAAAGTGCAAGGCGTAAATATTATCATCAACATCTTCTATGGCGTGACCGTCAACGCAGCACAAGGCATTGCCAACCAGGTAAACCAAGCCGTAACGGCATTTATCACGAGTTTCACCACAGCCGTAAACCCACAAATCATCAAGCTCTACGCACAAAAAGACTACGGGCACCTCTACCCGCTGGTTTTCAAGGGGTCGCGCATCGCCGGTTTCCTGGTGCTTCTCTTCGTGGTTCCTATCGTATGCGAGACGCAAGGCATACTCGACGTGTGGCTCTATAAAGTAGAGATTCCGCGCTACACGGTAGTATTCACACAACTGATACTCATAAACGCCCTTATCGACTCCTTTTCGCAAAGCCTCATCACGCTGATTAATGCAGTAGGCCGCATCGCACGCTACCAAATGGTGGTAGGCGGTATCCTGATACTGAATCTGCCCTTTACACTGCTGGCGCTGTGGTTGGGGGCTCCGCCCTACGCTGCCATGATAGTGGGTTGCGGATTGTCGGTAGCCGGCCTTATCGCACGCATCACAATCATAAGCCGACAAATCGATTTCCCGTGGCGGGAATATCTCATCAAAGTGCTGTTGCGGGCTGGCATCGTCGTCGCCTGCGTGGGAGTGACGATAGCGGCTTACAAAATGGTTGTACCGCACTACCGGTTCGATTTCCTGGTCAACATAGCGGTATGCCTCCTCGTAACGGCAACCTGCATCTACGCCATCGGCCTCGACGCCACCGAACGGCACACCGTGCGGGAAAAGATAACAACATGGATAAAAAAGCCGAAAAGCCATGATAAAAATCGACGATAAATCGCGCTGCTGCGGATGCGGAGCTTGCGCTGCCGCCTGTCCCGTCAACTGCATCGTCATGAAAGAGGATGCCGAAGGCTTTGCCTATCCCATAGCCGACGCCGCACGCTGTACCGGTTGCGGATTGTGCGAACGCGTATGCCCGTTCCTTGCCACCGAAATCCATCCCCGCGGCAAGGAGGGATTCCTCGTGATAAACGACAACGCCGGCGAGCGCGAGGCGTCGTCGTCGGGCGGAGCTTTCTCTATCTTGGCACGGGCCGCCATCAGCGAGGGCGGGAGCGTATGGGGAGCGGCAACCGACCGGGCTTGCCATATACGCCACATAGAGGTGCGCCATGCGGAAGAGCTGGCCGCCCTGCGCGGCTCGAAATATGTCGAGAGCTGTCTGGATGAGAATTTCCGCCGCATCAAGGAGCGGCTTCAAGCAGGGCGACGTGTCGTATTCAGCGGCACACCCTGCCAAGTGGCAGGATTGCGGCGCTACCTGGGCAAACCATACCGTGAATTGCTCCTGATAGAAACGGCTTGCCACGGCGTGGCTTCGAGACGTGTATGGCAACAATCGCTATCGGAGTTGTGCGACACGAAGCACATCGACCGCAGCGAAATAACCGCCATAAGTTTTCGCGACAAGTCGACAGGATGGAAGCACTATTCGTTTGCCGTAACAACAACGCACCGCAAATACACCATGCGCCAGACCGCCTATCTGCGAGGCTATGGCAACAACCTTTTCCTGCGTCCGTCGTGCTACCGCTGCCGCGTAAAAGCCGCGGGGAGTTATGCCGATGTAACCCTGGCCGACGCATGGGGCGTAGAGGAGGAGAGCTCCAATGCCTGCTATCGCGACGACCGCGGCGTGAGCTTTGTAATACCTCATACCGAAAAGGGCCGCGCTGCGGTAACGGAGATGAAGGAGTGCCATATAGAAGCTATCGAGGCCGGGAAGATGCTGGCACACAACCCCTGCATCACACAATCGGTAACCGAACCGAAAGGGAGAGCCCGCTTCTTCGAACTCTTCCTCGCCGGCCATACGGTCGACCGCTGCGTAGCATCGGCCGCACCCATAAGCCTGCCAAAACGGATAGAACAACTGCTTACACCGGCCCTGAGAGCGTTGGGCATCAAAGGATTTACAAACCGATGGAGGAGAAAAAAAGAATAGGTATAGTCACCATGCCGGTGCGTTGCAACTATGGCGGCGCACTGCAATCGTATGCCCTGCAATACTTCCTGCGAAGCAAGGGGTACGCCCCGATTGTGATAGATTGCCGGCGACGCGCCACCGCGGCCTCGGCCTGTCACCAATGGATAGAGCGCAACGTACTCTATCGTCACTTCACCGCTTTTGCCCGACAATACATGCACCGCACACCCCGTCTTACCGACGATGCCAAGCTGCGAGCCGCCGCCGATGAGTGCGCCGCCGTCATCGCAGGGAGCGACCAAGTGTGGCGGCTCTCCATGATACAAGGCGTAGAGCGACACTATTTCCTCGATTTCGTCCCCGATGCGGTACGGCGCATCGCCTATGCGGCCTCCTTCGGGACCGACGACCTGGAACCGTGCGACACAACCCTGCAAGCCGATTTGCAACGGCTTGTAAAACGGTTTTACGCCATATCGGTACGTGAAGACAAGGGGATAGAGATATGCCGCCGGCATTGGAATGCAGAGGCATGCCGGGTACTCGACCCTACGCTGCTGGCCGGCCGCGAAGCTTTCGACCCGATAGCCCGGCAAGCCCGGCCATCGCAGGGCGAACTCTTCTACTTCTTCCTCGGCGACCGAAGCAGCGAAACAGCACATCTGCAACAGGCTGCTGCCCGTGCCGGAAAACGAGCCTTTACCGTCAATGCCGGACGCACGCTGCGGGTCTCGAAATTCGCTTTTGCCTTTTATCCGCCGGTAGAAAGCTGGGTACGGGCCTTTGCCGATGCCGAAGCGGTAGTGACCGACTCCTTTCACGGCGTATGTTTCGCCCTGCTCTACGGCAAGCCGTTCTACGTTGTCGGCAACACCGCCGGCGGCACATCACGCATCCGCTCGCTGCTGGCAATGACCGGCACCGAGCAACGGTATATCACCGACATTGCCTCATACAAGGACTACAAACAGTTTGCCGCCCCGACCATAGACTACACAACCGTATGGCAGCGGCTGGCAGAGGAACGAGAAAAATCGGAACAATTCTTACTTAATACATTACCACGATGAGAACAACAGCACCCGTTGCCATATTCGTCTACAACCGCGCCGACCACACGGCCCGTACCATCAAACACTTGCAACGCAACCTCTTGGCCACAGAGACCGATGTATATTTCTTCTCCGACGGCGGACGCGACGAAGCATCGTGGCGTGCCGTAAACAAGGTACGGAAATTGTTGCACAAGGTGACAGGATTCAGGTCGGTATCCGTCATAGAACGCCCCTGCAACTACTATTTGGAACGAAACGTAATAGAGGGCATAAACCAAGTACTGAAAACTCACGACCGCATTATCGTCATGGAGGACGACATCGTCAGCTCGCCCTACTACCTGACCTACATGAACGATGCCCTCGACTACTACCGCAACGACAAACAGGTGATGCACGTGGCCGGATTTACCAACTTAGACATTCCCGAAAAAGGCGACACTTACTTTTCGCCCCATGTGACAAGCAGCGGAGCTTGGGCTACATGGCGCGACCGCTGGGAAAAATTCGTCCACTATGGCAGTCGCGAAGAGGCTCTCGCCGGACTTACCGACACCGACATAGCCCGCATCACCTACGACGGACGTTTCGACTGCTTGAAGATGCTTGACCGCCATCCCGTACCGTGGGACATTTGCTGGAATATCGCAGTATATCGCCACGGCGGCCTCGCCCTGCACCCTACTCACACGTTGGTACGCAACATAGGTCTTTCGTCAGGAGCACACTTCACAGGCCTGCAAAACAGCCGTCTTTTCGGGTGGTACGAGTTCGACCGTCCATACAGCAACCATCACGTAAAAATAGGTGGCATACCCGTTGCCGAAGACGCCGAGATAGAACGCATGTACGGCTATGCTCTCACCGACCACGGCATGCGCTACAATGCCTTGGGAAGAGTCGCAAGGAAATTCTACAAGTATCTCAAAGAGAGCGACGAAGAGTATGAGGAGGATGAGGAGAAAGTAGAGAAATAAGAGGCTGCCAACCGTTGCCCTCCCCACACACCAGCAACCCTCATATCGTTACCGGAAGCCCTCTCCGGCGAGGCGGTCGCGCACTATGAAAATCAGACAATCGCCACCGGCCGCATCTCGTATGGGGAGCCGAAGAGAGGTATATTAACATTTTTATACCAATTTTATCTTTTGTTGTTTTTCCTTGTTTCGGGTCTGTTTTACCAGCATCCGCCCAGGGATGTTTGCCCTATGGCAAAATGCAGGCAAGCAGATTTTGTATAAACCGAATTTTCACTGCGATGTATTGCCGCAAGTTTCCCAAAACCCGCTCTGCCCTCCGACGGAAATTATTAAAACTTCTTTTTTTTATTTATATTAGCTCTTAAAGGCCAACAAACAACTGAAACACACTATTATCTTAGTTTTATCATGGTAGCCGAAAAGAGTTGCAACGAGGCGTTGCGGGATGCTATTGGCAGATACCTTGTCGAGCATGAGCAGGAGCTGTACAGCTTTGCAAAACGGCTGACGAGGTACAATATCGCCGATGCCAAGGATTTATGCCAGGAAACGGCTTGCCGTGCGCTTTCCAATGCCGCGCTCTATAAAGAGAGGGGGAGTATCGGCTCGTGGATATATACAATCATGTACCATATCTTCCAGAACGAACGGAAAAGGTGTTCGAAACTCGCCACAGATGCCGAACTGTCGGACTTTCCCATCAAAGACCTGGCGCCTGCTCCCGATGAAATATACTCCATCAACGAGATTGCACAGGCTATCGCATCCATCAGTTGCGAGAGGGAACGCATCCTCATGACGCGATGGTTGCAAGGTTACTCGTATGCCGAGATTGCCGAGGAGCTGGATATGAAACTCGGCACGGTAAAGAGCTCCATTTTCCGCCTGAAAATCTATATCAGAGTCATGCTGAAATAAAAAACACCACACCGCTTGGTCTCTGCCGCTGCAACAGGCAACGACTGAGCTCCCAACCGATACGCCGCATCGCTACCGATGAATCAATCGGCCGTGGCCTCATCGTCATTTTCCGTACGGCTGTTTTTCCGGGTATTGCGCATGTAATAGGCGCAACAGTCGCGCAAACCGCACTCCATGCAATGGGGACGGCGGGCCGTACATACATACCGGCCGTGAAGGATGAGCCAATGATGGGCTTTGGGAATAAGCTCCTCGGGAATATGCTTTACAAGGGTGCGCTCGGTCTCTAAGGGTGTGCGCGAGTTACGCGTGAGACCTATGCGGTTGGAGACACGAAACACGTGCGTATCGACGGCCATGGCCGCCTTCCCCCACACAACCGATACCATGACGTTGGCCGTCTTGCGCCCAACCCCGGGCAGCCGCTGCAAGAGGTCGACATCGGAGGGTATCTCGCCGCCGAACTCCTCCACCACCATGCGCGCCATGCCGGCAAGGTGACGCGCCTTGTTATTGGGATAGGAGACGCTTTTTACGAAGGGGTAGATATCGTCGGACGAAGCCTGGGCCATGTCATACACCGTAGGATATGCCTCGAAGAGTGCCGGCGTGACAAGATTGACGCGCTTGTCGGTACATTGCGCCGAGAGTATGACGGCAACCAGCAACTGATAGGGTGTCTCGTAGTGCAACTCTGTTTCTGCCACAGGCATGTGCTGCGAGAACCATTGTATGACGCGGCGATAACGTTCGGCAGTAGTCATGAGTATTGTCTTATATGTGGGAAAATAGAACCGGCGGGCGGTATGACCGCCCGCCGGAGAGATGGTGAATATAATTAATATGTATTATACCGACTCGAACTCTTCCAAGAAACGCACATCGTTCTCCGAGAAGAGGCGAAGGTCCTTTACTCTGTATTTGAGGTTGGTGATACGCTCGATACCCATACCGAGGGCATACCCGCTGTATATACTGCTGTCTATACCGCAGGCATCGAGAACGTTGGGGTCAACCATACCGCAGCCCAATATCTCGACCCATCCGGTGTGCTTGCAGAAACTGCACCCCTTGCCGCCGCAGAGGTTGCAAGAGATATCCATCTCGGCACTCGGCTCGGTGAAGGGGAAATACGACGGGCGCAGGCGTATCTTGGTGTCGGCGCCGAACATCTCCTTGGCGAAGAAGAGCAACGCCTGCTTCAAGTCGGCAAACGACACGTTCTTGTCGACATACAGAGCCTCTACCTGATGGAAGAAGCAGTGGGCACGTGCCGATATGGCTTCGTTGCGATATACGCGTCCGGGGCAGATAATGCGGATAGGCGGTTGTGTACGCTCCATGACACGGGTTTGTACCGAGGAGGTGTGGGTACGCAACAAAATATCGGGATTGCGGGTGACAAAGAAGGTATCTTGCATGTCACGGGCCGGATGGTCGGGGGCAAAATTGAGTGAAGAGAAGACATGCCAGTCGTCTTCTACCTCGGGCCCCTCGGCAATAGAGAATCCCAACTTGGCAAAAATATCGCATATCTCATTGCGAACAATCGACAGCGGGTGCCGGGTACCCAACCGTACTGGGTATGACGTGCGGGTGAGGTCGATACCGGCCATATCTTGCGCTCCGTTGTCGAGAGCATCGCGCAGGGTATTGAAGTGTGCGGTTGCAGCCTCTTTCAGCTCGTTAAGGAGCTGTCCTATATGGCGCTTCTCTTCGGGCGGCACCAAACGGAAATCGTTGAAAAGCTGAGGTATAATACCTTTCTTGGAAAGGTATTTGAGGCGTATGGCCTCTAACTCCTCTTTATTGGCGGCTGCAAGAGCCGTAATTTCCTGTTTCAGATTTTCTATTTTGTCTTGAAGCATAGAGCGATAATTCAAAAAATCGCTACAAATGTAGCAAATATATAGAGACGATAGGGCGTAATGCCGCTTGAAATTGTTATAAAAGTTGAGCCGGCACGCAAGAAGGCTCTCTTATGCACCGCAGAGTGGCTATTGTCGAGCATAATTGTATCATGGTTTTTACGTCTATGTTACAGTTTTGTAATGCCCGGCAACTACTTTTGCATGATGCTTTCCCATGCATGCAAGATGCGCATTCGCAAAAGGAAAAGGTATAGGAAAGCATCAACGCATACACAGAACAAACAACAATTATGCGATAGGGAAAATTTCTGTAATGCAAAAGGATATAAATATTTTGGCATTATACTCAACTTTCTCTATCTTTACATAAGATGAGAGGCGGCTCGGCATAGCCATCACTGAAATCTTCGTTTCCTCTTGGCTCTGCACTCGCCTTACACCATCTTTGGATGAAAGTAAAAGCATATGGCAATGGCTAAGACAAAGGCAAATAAACATTTTTTACCGCGCGACGTGAGTTGGATGTATTTCAACCAACGTATTTTGCAAGAGGCCATGAAAGAGCATGTGCCCCTGCTCGAACGGCTGTCGTTTCTGGGCATCTACTCGAACAATCTCGACGAGTTTTTCAGGGTGCGTGTAGCATCGCAGAACCGGGTAATAGAGTGTGCCGACCGGAATGCCAAAAAGGAACAGGAGAATGCGCGCAAAATCATCAGGCAAATCAACAAGCTGAACAACCGCTATGCCACCGTCTATGAAGAGACCATTGCACACGTGACCGAGCTGCTGCGAGGCGAAAATATATTCCTCATCAACGACACCCAGCTCGACGGTGTACAACGCAGCTTCATCGAAGCCTACTATCGCGACAAGCTCAACGGCTTGATAAGCCCTGTATGGCTGTCGCAAGTGAAATGGTTGGGGCGCGAAGGCGACGAAAACATATACCTTGCCGTAAAGATGCACAACCAGAACAAGAAATATGAATATGCCGTCATAGAGCTCCCCGTGACAGAGTGCGGGCGCTTCATACGGCTGCCCGACCGCAACCAGGCCTGCTATCTGATGTATCTCGACGATGTGGTACGCTACTGCCTGCCGTTTGTTTTCACCGGCTTGGGATATACCGACTTCGAGGCATACGCTTTCAAATTTACCAAAGATGCCGAGATGGAGATAGACAACGACCTGCGCACCGGTTTGCTCCAAAAGATATCGAAGGGCGTGAAAAGCCGCAAACGGGGCGAGCCGCTACGGGTGATTTACGACTCGTCGATGCCGCAAGAGCTTTTGCGTCGCATGATGAACCGCATGAAGCTCGACAAGCTGGATACCGTGCTGGCCGGCGGACGCTATCACAACCACAAAGACCTGATGCGTTTCCCCGACTGCGGCCGCAACGACTTGAAGTTTCCGCGATGGGCTCCCATCATCAAAAAGGAGTTTACCGGCGACGTGAGCCTGTTGCAACTCGTCAGAGAACGCGACCGCTTTATACATGTACCATACCACAGTTTCGATTCCTACATCCGCCTGCTGCAAGAAGCCGCCATCAGCAAAGAGGTAAAAAGCATAAAAACCACGCTCTACCGCCTTGCCAAGGACTCGAAGGTGGTGAAGGCGCTCGTGAATGCCGCCCGCAACGGCAAGAAAGTGACCGTTGTGATAGAGTTGCTGGCACGATTTGACGAGGCATCGAACATAGGATGGTCTAAAATGATGCAAGATGCGGGGATACAAGTCATCTTCGGTGTCGAGGGGCTGAAAGTCCACTCGAAAATCACACATATATCTATGCGCACGGGCGGCGACATCGCTTGCATAAGCACCGGGAACTTCCACGAAGGGAATGCACGCTCTTATACCGATTACCTGCTCATGACCGCCCGCAAGAGTATCGTACGTGACGTGGCTGCGGTATTCGACTTCATAGAACGTCCCTACATGCCGGTAAGTTACAAAGAGCTGCTGGTATCGCCCAACGAGATGAAGCAAAAATTCATACGCCTCATCAATCAGGAGATAAAAAACAAAGAGATGGGCAAGCCGGCTTATATCATGATGAAGGTAAACCACATCACCGACCCCGTCATGATAGAGAAACTTTACGAGGCTTCGTCTCACGGCATACCCATAGAGCTGCTTGTAAGGGGCAACTGCTCGCTTATCACCGGAATAAAGGGTGTGAGCGAAACCATCCGCATCAACGGCATCATCGACCGGTATCTCGAACATTCGCGCATATTCATCTTTGCCAACGGCGGCGACGAACGCATCTACATCGGCTCGGCCGACTGGATGACCCGCAACCTCGACAACCGTGTAGAGGTGGTGGCTCCCATCTATGAGCCGGAGATAAAAGCCGACTTGCGACGTGTCGTAGAGTATGGCTTGCGCGACAACATGCAAGGCCGCATCGTCGACGGCAGCGGCGAAAACCTCCCGTGGACGACCGACGAGGAACGCCCCTTCCGCTCGCAAGAAGAACTGTATGAATACTATCTGACAGAAAATATAGAAAAGGAAAAAGCAAACGATAAAGAAGAATAAGATGGGAAAGTGTGTTTATGCCGCCATAGATATAGGCTCTAATGCTGCCCGGCTGCTCATCAAGAGCGTAGACGACAGCCAAGAAAAATGCTTCAAGAAAGAGATGCTCCTGCGCGTACCGCTGCGCTTGGGCTTCGACGTATTTGCCAAAGGCGAGCTCTCGGAAAAGAAGGCCGGCAAGCTGAAACGGCTTATGAAGGCCTTCCGCCAACTGATGAAGATATACGACGTAGACCGTTATCGTGCCTGCGCCACATCGGCCATGCGCGACGCCCGCAACGGCAGTGAGGTAATACGGGAAATTAAGAAATCGACCGGCATAGCCATAGAAATCATCGACGGCGAAGAGGAGGCCCGCATGGTATATAACAACCACATAGAGTGCCTCGAAGACCGCAAAGGCAACTACCTTTATGTAGATGTGGGCGGTGGCAGCACCGAGGTCAACCTGTTGACAGAGGGCGAACTCGTATATTCCAAATCGTATAACATAGGCACGGTGCGCATACTCAGCGATGCCGTGGAGAGCGGAGCCTGGGAGAAGATGGAGAGCGACCTTGCCGCCGTCACGCAACCGATGCAGCAGGTAAACATCATCGGCTCGGGCGGAAACATCAACAAGCTCTTTAAGCTCGCTCCGCTGGCCGAGGCCGACAAAGAGATGAAACGCCTGCCGGTAGAATCGCTTCGCGCCCTGTACAGCCGGCTGCAACCGCTGTCGGTCGCCGAACGCATGGATACCTATAACCTGAAACAAGACCGCGCCGATGTCATAGTGCCCGCCGCCGAGATATTCCTGCGCATAGCCGACACGATAGGTGCCGAGTTTATCTCGGTTCCCGTGATAGGACTCTCAGACGGTATCATAGATGATATGTATGCGCGCGACCGGCTCGACGAAGATAAAAAAACAAAAGAGTAATAAGAACACAGGAGGATAGGATACCCCTCCGCACACAGGGAGTTGCGACCGCATGAACCTTTCGGTCACAGCTCCCTGCTTTTGTCTCTTCCCGCCGATGGCAGTATCGGAATGTAGAAAAAACGAGAACAAAAAACCGAGGTTCTTCATTTATCGGTCATAACACAACCGCAAAATTGCTACATTTGCATAAGTAAAACGACCGGCCGAAAGATAGATGGCCGGACCCGTACGCCGCAAAAACAAAACACTATATACAATGGAGAGATTATATCCCAAACTGATACTCGACGCGCTCTCGCAAGTGCGATACCCGGGTAATGGCAAAAGCCTTATAGAGAACAACATGGTCGAGGACGATATACGCATCGACGGCAACAAGGTGTCGTTCTCGCTCATCTTCGAGAAGGCCAACGACCCATTCACCCGCTCTATCATGAAGGCTGCCGAAGCTGCCATCCATGCCTACGCCTCGGAAGAGGCCGAGGTAACGATAGCCGTCAAGAGCCGCGTAGCCCCTCGCCCCACCCTGCAAAACCCGCTGCCGGGAGTGAAAAATATCATAGCCGTCTCATCGGGTAAGGGCGGCGTAGGCAAATCGACCGTAGCATCGAACCTCGCGGTAGCCTTGGCGCGCGCCGGCTACAAAACAGGCCTGCTCGATGCCGACATCTTCGGCCCCTCGGCGCCTAAAATGTTCGACATAGAAGACGAACAGGTCTATGCCGAAGAACGCGACGGTCACAGCTACATCATACCCATAGAGAAGTATGGCGTAAAGATATTGTCGATAGGTTTTTTCGTACGCAAGGACGATGCCGTACTCTGGCGTGGCGGCATGGCAAGCAACGCACTGAAACAGCTCATCACCGAGGCCGACTGGGGCGAACTCGACTACTTCGTTCTCGACCTGCCGCCGGGCACGAGCGACATACACCTTACCTTGGTACAGACACTTGCCATAACGGGCGCCATCGTGGTGACTACGCCGCAAGAGGTAGCTCTCGCCGATGCCCGCAAAGGCATCAGCATGTTTACCGGCGAGAAGGTAAACGTACCTATTCTGGGATTGGTTGAAAACATGAGCTGGTTTACACCCGCCGAACTGCCCGACAACCGCTATTACCTCTTCGGTAAAGAGGGAGGCAAACGGCTTGCCGAGGAGATGCACGTAGCTTTGCTGGGACAGATACCCATCGTGCAAAGCATCTGCGACTCGGGCGATGCCGGGCATCCGGTCGCTCTCGATGACACCGCTGCCGGCGAGGCATTCCGCCACCTTGCCGAAGAGGTGGTAAAGGCTACCGAAAAACGCAATCGCGAGCAACCGGCCACACAGAAGGTTGAAATGCAAAAATAGGGAACATCCTCCCCCAAAATTGTATACCCTCCCGCAAGAGCCGTTTGCAGGCTCTTGCGGGAGTTTTTTTGTCAGGGAAAGGTATGCTGCCGCTCACGCCACGCAGCTAAAAATGAAAACGTCGGCGGTTTCGCAATCGCCGACGTTTCGCGCACTTAGTCAAAATTGTTAAACGCTTGAGAGAGAATCAAAATCAGAAGTATGTCTTTATCAATCTTACTATCTGCACTGCCACGAGAGCCACTACACTCGCTGTGGCAATATATACACATAACAGCTCGGCAAGCGAAAAGTTCGCTGCCGACGACGGAATATAACAGAGTGCTACCAGACATACCACTACCGCCAACAACGTAACCGTCGTCATAACCCATCGTCCGGGTTGCGTCGGAGCAACAGGCGGCAACTTGTTTATGAGGCGGGGCGCGAACCAAGGATTCTCTCCGGGCTGCAAGGCATTGTCATGCAGGTATTGCCGCAAGATGCGGTCGTCTGCCGGTGTATCACGCAACATCTTATTTCGTTTCATATCCATTCTTTTTTAGAAAATCTGCCAATTTACACCTCGACCGTGCAAGGTGCGACTTCACCGTGCCCTGCGGCATAGAGAGGATGCGGGCTACATCCTCGACCGTGCGGTCTTCTATATAAAAAAGCGACACGACGGCTCGCTCTTGTGTCGAAAGCAAGGCCAAGGCCGCGGTAATATCCATCCGTTCGTCGGCCGATGCGCTTGCTGCCGCCTCGGGGATAGCCTCGGCCGGAGCAGTCGGCTTTGCCGTACGCGCATAATCCAAGAAGAGATTATACGCAATGCGATAGAGCCACGTGGAAAACCCTGCCAACCCTTTGTACTGCCTGATGCCATAATAGCATTTTAGAAACGTCTCTTGCGCCAAGTCGTCGGCCAGCATGGCATCGCCTCCCGTGTGATGGAGGAAAAAGCGACGCAATGCGACCTGATAGCGCTCGACGAGCGCGGCAAAAGCCTTGCGGTCGTCGAGCAGCATGACGCGAGAAACTAACAGGCTGTCGGGGGCGTTACTTCTCATCTTCGCCCGACACTATTTTATCGCTATTATCAGAATGTACCTCTTTGGCACGGTCGGCTCGCTCTTGCTTGCGCTCCATGTAATAAACCACCAAGTAACCCAAACCTATAAGAATAGGAGCTGACGACACGGCACAAACAATCACCTCGGGAATTACCATTCCCAATATCAATCCGCCTATACCTATGCCCAATAATATAAAGGAAACACGCAGTGTACGTGACGGCGACATCTCGGTATTCCGCTTCCCGGATAAGAATAGCCCCTCGGGAACAGGTTGTCCCACCTCTATCGCCTTTTCCATCACCTTATAAAAGTTGCTCTTATTCTTGTATGAAGTTACAACAGAGACAACAACAATACCAAGCACCATCAGAAAAAAGCCCAATGGAATCACAATCTCAACTTCTTCCATGAAAGAGGAGGGCTGGTTATACATTAAATGCTGCTTCTCAAACTCTGCATTGAGCGAGTCGGCATACATCCGCTCCTGTGTCACAAGGCGCAGAGAGTCTAAATAGAACTGCTCTGAACGCAACCCATCACTCGCTTCGAATTGCTCCCCGGGTACAGCCGCAGCATACACGCCTACTACGGCCAAAAACATCATAATAACAAAAATAACACGTTTCATAGTCATAAAAATTTTATTTGGTTATACTTTTTCTGCAACTACCGCATGAAAGAGAGACTCTCCCTGCGGTGATATTTTGCCCATTAGACGTACCGAACCTACCGTATGGTTGCAAAGGTTGAAATATTTTTTATCAGACAACATTATGCTGCATGCAAGAGATACAAAATCATTGCTTTTTTACAGGAAACACAGCGATATGGCAAACTATTACCGGCATTTGCCACAAATGTCTTGCACAAAATAAAGATACTGCGACGACAAAAAATCAAAAAGGTCTGTTTTGTTACGCCGAGATAGCAAAATCACATCTTAATACCCCTTTAAGTATCTCCCAATCGTTAAATAATACGAAATGCCTGCATTTTTTGCTCGCGGCGTTGCGAGAAAACAAAATAGGCTGTATATTTGCAATGTGTTTTTCATGGTATTAGATTTAAGGTTAATGAAGGTTGCTTGCCGTGAGGTAAGCAATTTTTTTATATTATAAACTCAAAAACCTCATTGATTTGATTTACTAAATACAAAAAATCCACATAGAACAAATTTTACACCATGGAAGACATCAAAAATAGTTGTACAATACAGTGGGTCGGACCCTTCCATTCATTAGATGAAGCTAAGCAACACAGAAAAGGAGCTAAAAATGAATTGTATGCAACACCCGATTGTTTCAATTTTTACTATTTCAGAGGTAATAAAAAAGGTAGAGGACATAAAAAAACTAAATTTTACTCTTACTTTGGAATTCACAAGAACTTAAATGGATATCAAAAAAGACTAAATAAAAGTCACAGCCACTATATAAACTTTAAAGAGAATGAGAACCTAGATATTTGGATTGGTGCATTAGGAAATTTAAAGCAACATTCCTCGCAACTTATAGAAGAAATAGAAAGTATTTTTATAATACTATATAAATCCTATCTTACAGACAATGAAAAAAAGAAGAAAAAAGATATAACCTCCATAAAAGAAA
>UQMR01000034.1 GCA_900542255.1 uncultured Porphyromonadaceae bacterium | reverse complement strand
CAAAACTGCGGATAGAGCGTATTGAATACGCTGAACAGATAAGCGACACCCGTACTCACGGCCACCAGAGTATCCATATTGGCACGCCGGTGTTTGAGCTGCGCCCATGCTCCCCGATAAAAGCCGGCCCCAAAGACGAAGAGCACCGGTGTTGCCAACGCCCATAGCACATAGTGAAGAGAGGGTATATCGGGCATCCACATAGACAGCACCATGAGAGGAAGAAAGAATGCCAACGCCCCCACCATGCGGTTGCGCCACTTGCGGGCCTCCTGTTTATGATAGTCTGTTACGAACGAGGCATCGTCCCCGGGTGCATCTACGACCAAGACAAAACCCGCCTCCCCCACTGCTTGGGCCAATTGCCGGGGCGACGTAATCTTCTTATCATATGTGACATGGGCCTGTGCTGCCGCCAGATTGACGGTCGCATTACTCACGCCGGGCTGTTGTCGCAAGGTCTGTTCCACAGCGGCCGCGCACGAGGCACACGCCATGTTCAATACCGGATAAACTGATGTTACCTCCGATAGCGCAGGTTCTATAACGCTCTGTTTCTTCTCTGTCATATCATGCTGTTTTTATACAGCAAAATAAGAGAGAATGCAAAAAACAGATGTTACATAATTACCGAAAAATTTTACAGAATTACAGGCGTAGAGGCCCTGTCTCACGCTTATGAGCCTCCTCGGCGGGCAGATGCCTCCATAAACGATATGGTGCGCGCAAGGAATTCCGGCAGAGCCATAAACTCGGGTGCCTCCTGGGCCGAATGCCGGGCTCCGGGTACAATCCACAGCTCTTTGTATATCGCCTCGGGCAGAGCGTCGTATATCTTTTGCGACATCCACGGCGGCGTACGGGTATCGTTCTCTCCCACAACCAACAGCACATCGCGCTTGAAATGGGGAGCCGCCGGCAACGGCTGGGCTTCGAGCGGGAAATCGGCTGGCACGACAAGGTTGAGGTCATCATTGCCTTTGTCATGCTTTATTACGGGGATGGCATCTTCAAACGAGGTAATGCATCCCCGCAGGATACAACCGCACACTTCGTTGCGTTGGGCCGCTATCATGGAGAGATAGGCTCCGGTAGACCACCCGAGGAGGAAAATTTTGTCATCATCTACATACGGGAGACGGGCGACAGCATCGATAACGGCATCATAATCGAGAAGCATCTCTGTGTAACACAAATAGTCGGTATCCATCTCAAAGGGGTCGCTCGCACCGAATCCCCGCCAATCGAAAGTCACCACATTATACCCGTTGGCAGCATAGCAGGCGGCCAGCATCATTTGATAATAGGACATATTGGCGGCATCGCCGTTACAAATTATCAACGTAGGGCGAGGCTCGGCATCGATGGTCTTGAAGGGCAACGGCTCATCAGACGACTGCACGCTGTCCGATAGCATTTGTGCCGGATAGAACCAGGTCTCTATCCTATACCCGTCGGTGGTAACAACCTCTAACGGCTCATATATCAATCCGTTGTGATAAGGATAACGTATATATTGGCGGTCGGGCTTGATAGCCCATGATGCAAGTACACCACAGAGGCATAAACATATGACAAGCAATCGTCTCATTACCAATTCATTCACATTGTTATCGTCATCCCAACTGTTTCAGCGAAGCGATAGCCGCAGCACGGTCTGACGAACTAAATACGTAGTTTCCGGCTACAAGCGCATCGGCGCCGGCCTCAACCAGTCGACGGCCCGTCTCGACATTTACACCGCCATCCACCTCTATCAAAGCCTTCGCGCCGGTTTCTTCGACAAGACGCCGCAGACGCGCCACCTTTTGCACCGAGGTCTCTATGAAAGCCTGCCCGCCATAACCGGGATTGACCGACATGAGCAATACCAAATCGAGGTACGGGAGTATCTCCTCCAAAGCGCCCACCGGCGTATGGGGATTGAGCGAAACACCCGCTTTCATGCCGGCATCCTTGATAGCCATAACCGTACGGTGCAGATGCCTGCATGCCTCATAATGCACCGTCACAAGATGCGACCCGCATTCGCGGCAACGCTCTATATAGCGGTCGGGGTCGACAATCATAAGATGCACGTCCAACGGCTTGTCCGTATATCGCGCCACCGATTTTATAACCGGAAAACCGATAGAGATATTAGGGACAAAGACTCCGTCCATAACATCGACATGAATCCAATCGCAGCTATCTATGGTACGCAACTCATGCTCCAAATTACCGAAATCGGCCGAAAGAATAGATGGTGATACTATAACATTCATAAATACGACTATTTGTTTCAGACGTTTACCCCACACAAGCCGGCTCCGGCATACTCCATGTCCAAAGGCTCATTGCAGGGCTCACTACCTCACAAAGGTAAAAAACATTGCCGAAACCGCATCACTTTACGCCTACTTATATTTTATTTCTCATGCGAAAAATCCCGAAAGGAATGCCTGCTTCATGCCGCCGGCATTGTCGGTACAAGCCGGCGATATATCACTCCAAAAAAATCAAAAAATTACACCTGCAACGACCGACGACATACACTTTTTATCTAACTTCGCGATTTCACTCAAATTCGAGGCTCATGAAACAGGTCAATAACAACGACGATACGCAAAAGCAAGTGCTCACGGCATCGTATATCAGCATCGCCGGCAACGGCATTCTCTCCGTCGCCAAACTTATCGTGGGTTTTATAAGCGGCAGTTTCGCTGTAATAAGTGACGGTATCGACTCGGCATCAGACGTCGCCATCTCTATCGTAATGGCAATTACGGCCAAAATCATGGGACGCAAACCCAACTCGAAATATGTGTACGGCTATGCCAAGGCCGAGTCTATTGCCACAAAGATACTCTCTATGGTCATCTTCTTTGCCGGGGCCCAAATGCTCATCTCGGCAGTCGAGCAACTCTTTTCGGAAGAGGCTCGCCCCTTGCCCGGCATCATAGCCATATACGTGACAGTGGCCTCTATCGTGTGCAAGCTGCTGCTGGCTCGATACCAGACATCGACAGGACGCAAAGTAGGCTCTTCGATGCTGATTGCCAACGGAATAAACATGCGCAACGATGTAATCATCTCTCTGAGTGTACTCATAGGTCTCTTCTTTACATACGTACTGCACATGCCCATCTTCGATGCCATCACCGCCCTGCTGGTAAGTTGTTTCATCCTACGCTCGGCCTTCAAGATATTCATGGACTCGAACGTGGAGTTGATGGACGGCGTGAAAGATACATCGGTATACCAAAAGATTTTCGATGCCATCGGCCAAGTGGAGGGGATAAAGAATCCGCACCGGGTGCGTTCCCGCAGTATAGGAGGCAAATACATGATAACACTCGATGCCGAAGCCGATGGCGATATGACACTGTGGCAAGCACACGCACTTGCCAATGAAGTAGAAGAGAGCATTCGCAACAGCATTCCCGAGGTATACGATATTGTGGTACATATAGAACCGTTCGGTACAAATCCCGAAAACGTATTCGGCATGGAAAACAAAGAGTAAGACTGACTCTTACCCCTGTCACAAGAGATTGTTCCCGAATATTTTCAGGCAAAAAAACAAGCCGCGTACTTTGCCCAATGACATTTTAGCCTTACTTTTGTCATCGGTAAATTGAACAGAAACCATGCGAGCCCAATTTTTACTCTTGTTTGCTCCCGAAAAAGCGTGGAAAGAGCTATCGGAGAATCCCATAAAGCAACGGTACCTCCTGCCGCTGCTGGTATATCCGCTATTGCTGCTCGCCGCTGCATCGACATATATCAAATACGAGTATGGCTACATAAGCCTGCCCGAGGCTACCAAAGAAAGCATCCTCACACTTATCAAATTCTGGGCATGTATCACAACAACGCGCATCGTCATCAACGCCCTGTCGCACAAATACTACCAACTATCTTGCGACACAAGAGAGATACACCTCTTTACAGGATATACATTCACGGTGACGATGCTTGCCGCAATCGTGAGCAATCTGCTGCCATGCCCCTTCTCTTTCGTCGAGTTTGCCCCCATGTACATGATATGGGTCATCTATAAAGGCAAAGAGTTTCTCCATGTTGCCGAGGAAGATACACTGAACTTCGTCGTTACCACATCGGCACTGCTTCTGGGGTTGCCATATATATGGAACTCTATACTCCACATGATTGTAAACTGAACAATGAAAGCCAAACACGATACAAACATAAACATCAAGAACAAGCGCGCCTCTTTCGATTACGAAATAACAGACACGCTGCAAGCCGGCATTGTACTGACCGGTACCGAAATAAAATCGATACGCGAAGGAAAAGCCAGCCTGGCCGATACATTCTGCTACGTGTACAACGGCGAGGTATGGATAAAAAACATGTATATTGCCGAATACTCTTTCGGCTCATACAACAACCACGTCACCCGCCGCGACCGCAAACTCTTGCTCACCGGCAAGGAGATAAGCCGCGTAGCCAACCTATCGCAGACACCGGGCTACTCTATCATACCCAC
This sequence comes from uncultured Porphyromonadaceae bacterium, assembly GCA_900542255.1. Lineage (GTDB taxonomy): Bacteria > Bacteroidota > Bacteroidia > Bacteroidales > Barnesiellaceae_A > Barnesiella_A > Barnesiella_A excrementipullorum. The sequence goes on along the minus strand of UQMR01000034.1, from coordinate 19,032 downwards.
ACGTCTATTTATCAACGAGAAAGGACTTGCCAAAGTAGTCATTGCCGTTGCCAAAGGAAAGAAACAATACGACAAACGCGAGAGCATCAAGGAACGCGAAGACCGGCGCGCCATAGACCGGGCGATGAAGCGATAGGGAAATGTGGCACCGGGAAATCGGTAATGCTTAACATAGTTTTCAAAAACTTCATATTGTATAAAAAACATTTCTGTTATATTTGCTTTTCGAAAACGAGTGCCATAATTATACAAAAGCGACCCTAAATCAGCAATACCCACACGCGCTTGCCTTTATAACAAATAAAATAGAGTGAAGCTGTTTTAATTTTCACGGAAATGAAACCAATAATGGATGAAAAACCCTCTGCCGACCTGGCTCCGTTCTCGTCACACGGTGCATACGGTTATAAAAGCAAAATTACCGATGAGATTGTCATTCCATGTATATACGACTCGGCCGGAGAATTTTGCGAAGGACTGGCAAGAGTAAAACTTAACGGACTATATGGTTTTATAGATATAACAGGTAACCTTGTCATTCCCTGCCGTTATGAGGATGCCCTCCGCTTCGATGGAGGTATGGCGGCTGTGATGGAAGAGAAAATGTGGGGATTTATAGACCCTACCGGCGAGATGATTGTCAAAGCCGAATATGACTACATACGCTCCTTCTCCGAAGGACTTGCCCCAGTAAAGAAGAACGAAAAGTGGGGTTACATAAACCGCAGGGGCGAAGTTGTGGTAGGTTTTGAATATGATATTGCAGACTGTTTCTGCGAAGGCGTAGCACGTGCCAAACTATGCGGAAGAAGCGGATACATATATCCCGACGGAAAAGTTGCCATCCCCTTCAAATACGATAAGGCGTCCGATTTCATAAGCGGATATGCCGTAGTGGAACGCAATGGCAAGCAAGGCCTGATAAATCGCGCCGGCGAAGAGATATACCCGTGCGAATGCGAGTATATAAGCCTCCCCTTCCGCGACGGTATTACAACCATCAAACGCGACGGGAAGTACGGTTACATCGACGAAAGCGGCGCAACAATCATCCCCTGCACCTTCGACAACGCGCTATATTTCATCAACGGACGCGCCGAAGTGCAAGAAAACAACAACCGCTATTTCATCGACACCATGGGCAACAAAATACAGGAGCGGTAATTGCCACGACAAGTAGCCAGCCGGACACCTTTTTGCGATGCGATGTATTTTTCACCTCCGGTGTAGCGAATGACCTCGCTTAACCGGCCCTCTATATTGTATCATGATGAAAAAGATTGCACACGGCCATACAACAAAGGCTACTGTTACCCGAAGATTACAGGAACCTACAATCACGACATAAAAAAGCGCAACTTATCTCATCCTGAAATAAGTTGCGCTTTTATACATAAAGGGGCGGCCGCTGCCGCATCGTCTCAGCAAGCCTTGAAGCTCATGTCGAGACCTTTCACCGAATGCGTCAAAGCCCCTACGGAGATAAAATCGACGCCGCACTCGGCATAGCTGCGTATCGTATCGAAGGTAATACCGCCCGACGACTCGGTCTCGCAACGATGGTTTACGATGGCTACCGCTTCGCGTGTCTGCTCGGGGGTGAAATTGTCGAACATGATACGGTCTACACCTCCCACGCGCAACGCTTCGCGCAACTCATCCATATTGCGCACCTCTATCTCTATCTTCAAGTCTTTGCCTTTCTCTTTGAGATATTCATGAGCTCGATTGATGGCGTTTTCAATACCACCGGCAAAATCGACATGATTGTCTTTGAGCAAAATCATATCGAAGAGACCTATACGATGGTTCACGCCACCGCCTATCTTGACAGCCTCTTTCTCCAACATACGCATTCCGGGCGTCGTTTTGCGGGTATCGAGCACACGAGCGCCGGTTCCTTCTATCGCCTTCACATAACGCCTTGTCATGGTAGCAATACCACTCATGCGCTGCATGATGTTGAGCATCGTACGCTCTACCTGCAACAGCGATTGTACCTTGCCTTCTACGATAAAAGCCACATCGCCGGGCTTTACTTCGGCACCGTCTTCGATGTAAACCGTCATCTTCAACCCGGGGTCGAAATAGTTGAATACACGGCGCGCAACTTCAACACCGGCCAATACGCCGGCTTCTTTGATAAGAAGTTTCTGACGTCCCATTTCGGTAGCTGGGATACAACAAAGCGTGGTATGGTCGCCGTCGCCTATATCCTCGGCAAAAGCGAGTCTTATAAGCTCATCTATAAGTTGTTGAGGAGTTTCCATCTGAATTGTATTTTATGATATTCGGGTGCAAAGGTAGATATTATGGCATGATATAGCAAGCGTCAGGGACGGAAACTGTTTACCGCCGCAGCAATATAATCTATGTCATCATCGGTAAGGTAAGGGGCAATGGGCATACTCACCACTTCGCGCGCCAGCATCTCCGTCACCGGCAGCGACAGCGTATTGTATTCGCCGTATGCCTCCTGCTTGTGAGGCGGTATGGGATAGTGTATGCCTGTGGCAATGCCTTGTTCTTGCAGATGGTGCATGAAGGCCTCCCGGTAAGGTGTACGCACTACATATTGATGCCACACATGTGAGCCCCTGCAAGGTATCTCGGGCAGTGTGATACAGGGATTGGATATTTTCTGGTCATAACGTCGCGCCAACTCATCGCGGCGACTGTTTTCGGCATCGACAAAAGGCAGTTTCACACGCAGGAAAGCGGCTTGCAACTCATCGATACGGCTGTTTATACCCTGATGCTCATATACATAGCGACGGCTTCCGCCATAATTGGCAAGGTTGCGCACCATCTCTGCCACCGCAGCGTCGGATGTGGTCACGATACCGGCATCGCCCAACGCCCCGAGATTCTTTCCGGGATAAAAACTCGTGCCGGCGGCATCGCCCAATGCACCGGTACGCCTCGACGCATCACTCATGGGACGCGCCCCTATTGCCTGGGCATTGTCTTCAACAACAATCAGTCCGTTATCACGCGCCACAGCCACCAGGCTATCGTCCCAGCAGGCACGGCCATAAAGATGTACCACCAATATAGCCTTCACTCGTGGAGTAACGGCATGTGCCAAAGCCTCGGTATCGATGTTGTGTGTATGCACCGAAGGTTCTACAAACCGCGGCACAAGCCCGTTGGCGGTCAAAGCCAACACCGAAGCCATAAATGTATTGGCGGGTACAATCACCTCATCGCCGGGACGCAAACGTCCCAACTCGATATATGCCCTGAATATAAGCCGCAAAGAGTCCAATCCGTTCCCTACGCCGATGGCATAGCGACATCCCAGGAAATGACATATCTCTGCCTCCAATGCCTCGGTTTCGGCCCCATGGAGATACCAGCCCGAGTCTATCACACGAGCGGCCGCCTCTTTGAGTTGTCGGGCATAGGAGTGATTGAGCTTTTGCAAGGAGAGCAACGGATAGTTTTTCATTGTGAAAGGAGTTGTACGTATTGCAGGAAATCGTTGTAATCGCGCAGATAATCGGTCTCGTCGTAGTGTTCCGATGCCAACACAAGGCATACCGCACCCGACGAGAAGTTATTGAGCTCGCGCCATATACCGGGACGTATGTGCAGCCCGTAATAGGGACGGTTGAGCGATACGACACGCCGCTCGCGCCCATCATCGAGCACGACATCGAAACTGCCGCTCACTGCGATGAGAAACTGTTGCAGCTTTTTATGGGCATGGCCGCCTCGCTCCTCCCCGCCGGGCACATCATAGAGATAATATACGCGGCGCACGGCAAAAGGCAGTGTTATATCATTTTCCACAACCGTAAGGTTGCCGTTAGGACGCATGTGTTTGGGAAGTGTCACCACACGGCAATCTGCTGCGGCGTATCGTTGCGGCTTGTTATCGCCGGGCTTGCAGTTCATGGCAATATTGTTCATACTCTTCGATGTAGTCGGCAGCATCGTATAGTGTCGACGACAATACCATCGCCACCGAGTTGGTAGAAAAATTATCGAGCTCGCGCCACATCATACAGGGCACATACAAGCCATAGTAGGAACGGCTCATATGGAACCTGCGACGCTCGCTTCCGTCGTCGAGTATCACATCGAAACTCCCCGAAAGCGCTACTATAAACTCTTGTTGTGTGCGAAAGGCATGCCCCGTGCGATGTGCCCCGCCGGGAACGTCGTAAACCCAATAGGTACGTGCTATGTCGAACGGTATCGAGTCCCCGCCCTCTATAATAGAGAGATTGCCCCGCCTGTCGCGTACCGTCTGCAACTCTATGATATGTACTTGCTCGAAACTCATATTTCTCGTATGGCGAAGATATATATTTTTGAGCAAACGGCGAAGAATATGCCCTACTATTCACATCTGTGGCATAAAGTTTTTTCCACCACCGCTGTTGTCCTACATAAGAGCCCTCCCCCGGGGGCAGATGAAAACCGATATGACATGTCTCACAGCCTGCCCGACGGAGACAACAAGCATCGGCGGCCCGGCCTCAGCAGTCGTATAATTCATAAAACGTACGTGTCGCACTTTCGCCCTTAATCCTCAACTTATACGAGGAAGAACTTATCACACGCTTCAACTCCTCATCGGAAAGGCCGTTTGACATCACATAGCATCTGCCTCTACCATCTTTATATACACCGTAATCTGCTTGTTTCGTGCGGTACGACCCGCAACGCTCTACACAGGCCGAGTCGCTGGCATAGTAGGCTATGTCCTCTTCCAGCTCTTTATCGAGCGATTTATATTCAGTATATAGGAACCCTACTATTCCTAAAATCACTATTGTAGCTAATATGACTACCGATATAGGGAAGATAATACATGCCACCACGAAAGCTATAACCACAAATAATATCACACCCACATAGAGTTTTTCTTTGCTGGTCATTTCATCAAAGACCTGTTTCACATCATCCCAAACGCCCATAATTTTACAATTTATGCATTTACCACTCAAAATAACTTAACTCTACAAGCAAAGATAGAAATTTATTTTTACAAAAACAAAATATAACGGGGGGAATATATAACATTTATTCAACGGCTTTATATACAAAGCTACTGCCATCGTGACACATTTCCACCAAATTCCAACGCACAAAACGGGCTAAAAGCGCCACGACATCTCTACGGGGCAACGGCAAACAACGGCATATTGCCGACACGGAAAGAGGCTCGGATACCGACAGCAGGTCGAGCATACGTTGCTCCCGTTCGGTATAAGTCAGAATATCCGGCACCCCCTCGCCCACACTCCGCCACACATTCATGTGTACGGCCGTTGCCAGGATATTCTCATCGGCAATACGCACATACGCCCGCATGCGATTAGATTCGTCGCAGGCCATCACCGGCTTCGCCTCTACCGCCGGTATCTCGGCCAAAAGCACGGTTTTGCCCTCTGCCCGATGCACCGACATGGACACTTTCACCTCGGGGCGGCAATAGAGGCGGGCTGCGGCCTCTACCATATACATCTCTTCGTCGCTGCGCACACCGGCAATGCGCCCATTATCTTTCACCCCTATCAGCAATCGTCCTCCCTCGGTATTGGCAAAGGCCGAGAGGGTGCGGGCTATCTTGCGAGAATCGGATATTTCGTATTTGAAATCTTGTCTCACATGCTCCCCTTCCGAAATAAGGGCGCGGATATACGCCGTTTCATCTTGCAGTTTCATACTACAAAGATAACGCAGCGACATCTATTTTCGATATGCGACAGAAAAAAACGAAACGAAAATGCAAAAAACCACCTTTTTGTGGTAACTTTGCACGCTCATCGACAACGAGCATTACATAAAACACTTCCCGATATGATAAACCGCGTGATTATCCGCTCCAAAGTAGTACAGGTAGCATACTCATACTTCATCACAAAAGAAAAAACCATCGCCGAAGCCGAGAAAGAGCTGCACCACAGTCTTGCAAAAAGTTACGAATTGTATCATGCTCTGCTACAACTGATGGTAGAACTCACCGACTTGCAGGCGCAACGCATAGACGCAGCACGCAACAAGTACCTTCCCACCGAAGAAGACCTCCATCCCAATATGCGGTTTGTAGAAAACCAGTTTATCAAGACGCTGCGAAACAATGCCGATTTCGTAGAGTTCCGCAAAGAGAAGCCCTTCCTGTGGGATGCCGCGGCCCCCGATTTTCTGCGCCGCACACTCGATGCCATCGTAGCATCCGATACATATCGCGAATATATGAACGGGCCTTTCAACGACGAGAATATCGACAGCGAACTGTGGCGCGTTCTCTTCAAGACCATCATTGCTCCATCGGACGACTTGACGGAGACGCTCGAAAACATTTCGCTCTACTGGAACGAAGACCTCAATACCGAAGCCACTTTCGTACTGAAAACCATCAAGCAATTTCGCGATGGCGGGGAAAACGTCAAGCTCCTGCCCATGTACAAAGATGAGGATGACAAGAAATTTGCCTCGTCTCTCTTGCGCGACACATTACAGAACGAAGCAAAATACCGCGAATACATCACCCGATTCACACGAAACTGGGAGATAGACCGCATTGCGTTTATGGACGTGGTAATCATGATGATAGCCATCAGCGAAATCCTCATCATGCCCTCGATACCCACAGTGGTTACACTCAACGAATACATAGAACTTGCCAAGACATACAGCACCGGCCAAAGCGGCACATTCGTCAACGGCATACTCGATGCAATCGTTAAGGAGCTAAAAAAGGAGCATATTATAAACAAAGATTGAAATATTTGTTATACATTTGAAGGATATTTGCCGAGTCGGCATATTCGACATGATTTAATTACAAAAACGAATACTTAACAATTATGACACTTACAACCATTCTCTTACAAGCAGGTGCCAACGGTTCAAACGGTTGGATGAGCATTATCATGATGGTAGCCTTGGTTGCCATTTTCTACTTCTTCATGATACGCCCGCAACAGAAACGGCAAAAAGAGATTGCCAAATTCCGCCAAAACCTCACAACGAACGATAAAGTTGTCACCGCCGGTGGCATATACGGCAAAATAAAAGAGGTTCACGACAACTATTTCATCATAGAAATAGCCGAGAATACCCGCATACGCATTGCCAAAGAGTCGGTATATCCCTCTGTCGAGGAGACTCCCAAGCAAGCATAACAACACGGCCGGCACTGCGCCGTTTACGACTTGTAATATCACAACGGGGGCGCAATAAATTGTGCCCCCGTTGCTAATTTCGCCAACAAAACCTGCGAGGCTTGCATCCTAAGCATCCGGCACGCCGGGCTTCTGCGCAGATACAACGAGACAGCACACAGATGAAAAAATTATCGCAATACCGTATCGCCACACGTCTGAAAGTATTTTTCCGCCGTATCATAAATACGTGCCGTTCGCCACGAGGTAAGGAGATATTCACATACCTGTGTTTTGTAGCCCTTGCGTTTTGTTTCTGGTTTATACTCTCCATCAGCGAAAATCGAGAACGCACCATAAAAATACCCCTCGAAATCACCAATGTGCCCGACGAAGCGGTATTGCTCAACGACGTACCCCCCTATATAGAGGCCCGCATCAACGACCGCGGCGCTACCATCCTCGGGTATAACCTCAACAGCGTGCCGCCGGTAAAGATAAACTTCTCGCAACACGACAACAAGAAAGATGCCGTAATCATCTCGTCCAACAGCGTAATAGACTATCTGCGCGGACAGCTCAGGCCTACCACCACGATACTCTCTTATACCCCCGACTCTATCCGCATAGACTATACATTAGATGCCGGAAAACGCTGCCCCGTAGAACTCAACGGCACATTCACCCCCTCGCCCCACCACGCCATAGGCACAAACATCATTGTAAGCCCCGACAGCGTGACAATCTACGGCAAAGAGGGCATCCTCAGCAAAATAAACAAAATTGCCACAGAGCCATTTTCGGCCGAAAACCTCGACGAAAATACGCTCCTCACCGTCAAGTTGCAACATATCGCCGGCACCCGCATCATCCCCGACTCGGTCACCATCACAATTCCCGTCGAGGAGTATACCTCCAAGACCTTCTCGGTACCCATCGTCGTGACAAACCTGCCGCACGGCTACTCTGCCATGACATTCCCCTCGCACATCTCTCTCTCGTGCATCATACCCACGAGCCAGTATGCGGCCACTACGGCCACCGACTTCTTGGTTGTAACCGACTATCGGGAACTTGTCCAAAGGAGCGGCTCACAAGCCCCCATCGAAGTGATAAATGCACCCGATTATGCCCGAAGCATCACACTCGCGCAAGACAGCGTAGAGTACATTATCAACGAAACCGCCTCACCCACCCAGGCCTATCGCCAAAATGTCACTACAACCGACTCACTCTAACCACACCCCGCTGCTCATAGGCATTACCGGAGGTATAGGCAGCGGCAAAAGCGTCGTATCGCACATTCTACGCATCGCCGGATTGCCCGTCTACGACACCGACAGCGAAGCGAAGCATATCATGGACAGCCCCGCCGTCAAGCAACAGATCAGCGATACGTGGGGTCCCGAGCTATACCTTGCCGACGGCAGTTTAGACCGCCGCCGGCTGGCTGCCATCGTCTTTAACGACCCGTCACAACTCGCCCGGCTCAACGCCCTGGTACACCCCGCCGTACGCAACGACTTTGCGAGCCGGGCAGCCCAAAGCACATCGCCCCTCTTCTTTGTCGAAAGCGCCATTTTGCAAAGTACAGGAATGGATGGCGGGCTGCAATACGTATGGCTTGTTACGGCCGACCCTGAGACCCGCATAGAACGCGTCATGCGTCGCAACGGCATCAGCCGCAACGAGGTAATAAGCCGCATAGAGTCACAAACGCCCTACCGCCCCGACAACCGCACACGCACCATTGTCAACGACGGGCGCAAGGCCGTGCTGCCGCAAATAATAGGCTTACTGGCCGAGATAGGAATTACCCTGTAAAGCGGCCCCGAATTTTGGCCGGCACAATTGTTTATCTCGAAACAGAATCGTATCTTTGCAGAGATTATTTATCAAAGAAACAAAAACATTTATCGCCATGTTAAAGAAAATTCTTGCCATCTCGGGAAAACCGGGACTATATAAACTCGTGTCGCAAGGCAAAAACATGCTCATCGTAGAGTCGTTACTCACCGGCAAACGCACACCGGCCTATACCCACGAAAAAATCATTTCGTTGGGCGATATTGCCATGTTTACCAACACCGATGAGGTTCCCCTCGCCGACGTACTCGAAAACATGAAGCAGCTCGAAAACGGAGCAATCGCATCGGTAACCACCAAAGACGACGAAAAGAAACTGCGCGAGTACCTCGAAAAAGTATTGCCCGACTTCGACCGCGACCGCGTATATGTAACAGACATCAAGAAACTCATATCGTGGTATAACCTCCTTACCGAGAAAGGATACACCGACTTCAAAGAAGAAGCTCCGGCACAAGAGGAGGCAAAAGAGGAAGAACCGGCGGCAGAAACGGCCGAATAAAAACGCCGGGGCCATATATGCCCGGCAGCCACAAGAGTAAAAAACAGCGAACGACAAAGTCGTTACCTACACTTTACAACCATCAGTAACCTATACGCGGGGTTGCGACCAATCTGAGTTGGGTCGCAACCCCGCCTGTTTATGCACCCTCTTTCCCGACAAATAAAGAGGCACTATGGCACACATACACAACCTATCATACCGGCTCATAAACCAGCCTCTCTCCCACCTTGGACAAGGAGCGCGGCGATACGGCACAAAGACAGCGGGGTGCGCCCGAAACAGGCGCACCCCGCATATTATGAGACGTTTACAATTATTTTACCACCTTATACCCGGTACCGCCTACATGCAATACATACACGCCGCGGGCAGGCAGCTCTATGCGGGTAGTGCCCATATCTACGGTATAACTGCCCACGCACATACCCTGCACGGTATATAATGCAGCCTTCACAGGTGCCGAGGTGTCATTGGTCACATATACAACACCAGCATGTTGTCTTACACTTACACCGAGAACCTCAGGCAAGCCGCACACGCCGCTGGACAGCAAGACGGGCACCTCGTTAGAGTACATCGAGAACATCCCGCCATCGTAAGCTCTTACACGATAATAATATTTGTTGTTGGCAACCAAGCCTTCTACCACCTTGCTACACTCGGCGAGTTGCAAACCGTCGTAGCCATCAACCGGCACATGCGTTACTTCGGCATACTCTATCTCCACGTCATCGACAACCACAGAGCCCCCGTTATAGCAACCTACTTCAATACCCATGGCATAATAATCCCGGGAGAAGTCCATGATTTCATACACATCGGCATTATCGGATACAGACAATGTCGTTATCAGTGTCCAAGTATCACGCTCGGGGTTATATCCTACGATACGCAACGTTACATCCGAAGCCTCGGCCGAGATACCGCGATACCAGAATGCAAATCGCGTCACAGGATTCTCGCGTTTGGCTGTACGCAGATACTGTCCGTCCTCATTCAGTCGCAACGAGGGGAACGACTCGCCATAATATCCCGTCACGCCATAGCAACTACGGCTTGATGTACTCCACCCGGCCGGCAGACCTGTTATCTTATCGGTAAAATCATAAGAAACGCTCTCTACATCGCCCAGTTGTTTGGTATAGACGTTCAATTCGTACGACACAGCGCCCTCCATGGCATCCCACGATGCCGTAAAGCTGTTCGAGGTCAAGTCGGCAGCATCGTGTGCCACGGGCGACAGATACTCAAACGTAGGCTCGGCAGTCGTAAACGAATACTCAACCGATACCGGACTGTTGCCAGCCGAGAAAACACTGCGCAACGTATAATAGTAGGTTGTAGCGGGGAAGAGGTCGGTCAGCTCATAACTGTCCACATCGCCTACATTACGATTGAGCAATATAGTCACCGGGGTCTCGCCCTCCATACGATGTACATTCAGTATATAACCGGTAGCCATATCCACCTTTGTCCAGTGCAATATGGCCGAGACGGGGGTCACATCGGTAGGCTCTCCGGCCACAGGCGCAACATATTCGACACCTGTATTTTCAAAACGGAATGTTATCAAGCCATCCGTTTCGGTAATTTCGCTGATGCGACGCTCGGTACGGTTACCGTTCCACGACTTCAACGACGGCGATGTGTCGTCATCAATCATCGTCACATTGTCAGCACCGGGGAACGGGTCGCCGTCTTGCGTCATATCCGATTGTATATTATCGGCCTCTTCTATGTCTACATATTGGTGATCGGGGTCATTATTTACCGTATTCATATTCCACACCGACGTATTATAGTCTACATGCCATACCAGCATGCCATGCCCGGGGATATATTCGTCCCATCCAGTCTGCTGACGATTTTCGAGCAGGAAGTATTCGTTAGAACTGCGCCCTACGCGTATAATGTAGGCCATATTGCTATCCATTATATGAGGCAATTGCACGATAGTATCGGTAGGTTCTATGGCTATCGGCTCCAACCAGTTGAGCTCATAGCGCTCATAAGCCGAGAGAGCCGGGGGCGTACGGCTGTTATTGTTATACGAGCCATAGTCCATCAACGAATATGCACCGGGGGTAAAGGCCCATGTATAACTTGTGGCATAAAGGTCGGGCAGTCCCAATACATGCCCATACTCATGGCAGAATGTGCCTATACCATCATAAGAACCGTTTCCTTCAACTTCATTGGAACAGGCATAATGTTCTATCCGTTTACCGTCGAGGGTAAGCGATGCTCCGGCCGATGACAAATCCCACGAGTGAGGCCATACCGAGTCGTCGCTGCCACCCGATGCCTCGCCATAACCGGCATAAAATATATATACATTATCTACTTTGCCATCTCCGTCAGAGTCATACTCCGAGAAGTCTATCTCATCGTCAAGGGCCTGACATGCCTCTACCACCATCTGTTCGGGGCGCATATCATTACCGAACCAATCATTCGAGCCATAGTAACTCATGGGTTGCGATAAAGTAACAGGACCAAACACATCGAAATCAGGCAAATACAAGCTATCGGAGTTTTGTATATAGAAGTCGCGGGCACTGCCGGTACCGCCATTGTCGCTAAACCCCGCTTCATTGAGCATACGATAGAAATAATCTTGCGGATTATCGAGAGAAAACGACACATCGCTATACTCTACCAATATTACCAACGACTTGTGCACGCCTATCGTAGGAAACGAAGTGGCCCGCATAGGAGGAGTTTCGCTACGCTGCTTTTTCAATTGCATGTCACGCATCTTCATACCCTGCCATACATTTTCGACATTCAATGCCGACAGCCAGTTTCTCTCCATTTCGTTTCGCTCCTCTACACGCGAGGCACGCATATCCGATACAACGGCCTTACCGTTTTTCTCTACGGCATAATAGAACAGCCCGTCCTCGCCGCGCAATATCGGATATCCATCTGTGCTCACAAAAAAGTGCGCCCTCTCATCGCCCCTTATATATAAAGGTATCACCGACCCGTCGGGCTGCCTATACTCTATAACCGTTGGTTTCGCCGGAATGGCAAAACTTGCGCATGGCACAGCCAGCATACACGCTGCAAGTGCAAACGACTTGAAGAACTCTCTACATAATTTATCCATAAATCCATTATTAAAAGTAAAACGTACACAAATATATGCACATAAAATAAATTTGCCAACAAATTAGAAAAAATTTATTTTTCAAAAATGCCCACAGAAGCTATTAAAACAGCGTTTTCTATTTTCCCATCAAGTTTTTACTTACCTTTTCAAGCAAAAAACATCTTATTATAAAAAAATTTATTACAATTACTTGTTTTTGAAAAATATTATTTCCATATTTGCATCAGAGAAAAATAGCAAAATTCTCAATGTTTAACTAAAATCAATCCACTATGCTAACGAAAACTACCTTCAAACAGTATGTAGCAGCATTTTTAACCGCTGCCATGCTGATTCCGGCTACATCTTATGCCGAGGTGGGAAGATTTGCCGGCCCGGCAAATTTTGCTCAAAAAGCAACTATGCACAACGGACAAGCACGCACCGTGAAAAAAGGTCCTAAATTTCCTGCTCCCGCAAGAAAGAGCACACCTAAATTCAAAGAAATTCCCAATGCCAACAAACTACCGGTTATGAAACGTCCCGGAGCATCGCAAATTTCCGGCACGGCAGTTGGTGAAATCTACGGTCTGCTTATCTTCTCTTCGGACTGGACAACAGATCCGTTCTATGGCATCTACAAATTTGACTTCGCCAACAACTCCTACTCTGAGTATGCATCAGACAACAATCTTTCCGGTGCCGGTACCTATGTAGATGGAAAGGTTTATGTCAATGTATATAACGAATTTTGGGGCATGTTGTTGGACTGCCAGACGTACGTCTATGATTTCGCTACAAAAGAAATCGTAGATACGTATGTACATGGCACCGAAGATTTGAGTCAGGTCGCAATCAACATGACAATGGACCCCACCACAGAAGATATTTACTCCATCAATTATAGTGCCGATGGCTCGTACTTCGAGCTCTGCACATTTGAGGACGGGTCCTACACACCGGTAGGCAATTTGGGCGAATTGAGCCTTTTCGCTATGACCATCGATAAAGAGGGACAACTCTACGTTATCGACAGTGCAGGAGATGTTTACAAAATGGACAAAACCAACGCTCAATTAGGCGACAAGGTTACATCTACTGGCTTCTCACCCCAATATATGCAATCTGCTTGTTGGAGCCCGTTAGACAAGAAAATCATTTGGGCAGCATCTAACGAAACAGAAAGTGAAGTTATCTCAATAGACCCTGTAAGCGGTGAGGTAGAAACCCTTAGCGTATTCAGCAAATCAGAAGAGTTCACATGCCTCTTCTCTACCGACCCATTTGCCGACGAAGCAGCTCCGGGTCGTCCGACAGTAGAAGTAGCTTATGCCCAACCGGGTGCATTGACAGCCGATGTTACTATCACAGTTCCGTCTGTAACAGTTGGTGGCAATACATTAGAGGGTAATGTTGACATGTATTTGACGATTGACGGTGAGGCCTACGAAACTGTAAACGATTTGCAACCCGGCGCCACAGTATTGCGTAATATAGCCTTGACAGAAGGCAAGCATACCATAAGTGCTTATTGTAGCAACGAAGCCGGCGGTAACGGTGCAACCGTTTCTGTTACGACATACACCGGCGAAGACGCTCCTATGGCTGTAACGAACATACAAGTGAATATAGATGAGACAGGAAATGCCGTCATCACATGGGATGCTCCGCAAGGCCCCGGTATCAATGGCGGATGGGTAAATCCCGAGAAACTCAACTACACCATCAAACGCAATAATGAAGTAATCGCAGAGGACGTTACAGCAACTACATATACCGACCAACTCGGTACCAACCTCTCATACTATGTATGGACTGTTACTGCATTCAGTGGCGAGAAAGAAGGTTTGAGCGCCGATAGCGAAGGAAAACAATATGGCGACGCCCTCACTATTCCTTATTCTCAGACATTCGACACAGAAAGCAGCATTCTGCTGTACACCATCGTCGATAACAACAATGATGACAATACATGGAAATTCAGCTCCAATGTACTCCGTTACACTTACAGCTCATCCAACAATGCCGATGACTATGCAATGACTCCTCCCATTGAAATGTCAGGCGATAAAGTATATGAACTGACATTGGTTGCCGGAGCTTATAGCACAAGCTATGCCGAAAGAATAGAAGTAACCTTGGGTTCATCTCTCGATCCGGCCGACCACACGACTACTATCATACCTGCAACAGACCTGACAACAGGCAGCATGGAGAATCTCACTGCATACTTCAAAGCACCCGCCGATGGAAAATTCTACGTAGGTATCCACGCAATATCCGATGCAGACATGTTCTACCTCGATGTTCAGAGCATCAGCATCGTCGAAGGTCCCTCTTTGGATGCACCTCAGGCTGTAACCGACATCGAAACCATACCGGGTGAAAAAGGTGCCTGCACGGTGACAATCAACTTCAAAGCCCCGACTAAATCATTTGGCGAAGGCGACCTTACAGAAGATGTTACTGTACGCGTTGTACGCGGTGACACGCTCGAAATAGCTTCTATGACATTGGCTCCCGGCGCAGAAGGCTCGGCATTCGACGGAGAAGCTGCCAACGGCAACAACAGCTATGTCATCTACACAAGCAACAGCGCAGGTAATGGCGATTATGCAACCGTAACATGCTTCTGCGGTTATGCTGTTCCGGGTCCTGTTGAAGATTTCTCAGTAGTACCCAGTGCCGACAATATGAGTGCTACCATCACATGGTCAGCTCCTACAAGTGGCGCAGGTGAGGGATATTTCGACCCGGCAGAATTAACATACACCATTTACTATGTTGACCAAGATGGAATGTATGTAGCTATTGATGAAACCACAGAATTTACATACACTGTCGACCCCGTAGAGGATACTGCTTTGGCAGGCTATACATATGCCGTATCAGCATCTAACCTCGGAGGAGAAAGTAGTCTTGTAGGTCAAACCGTAGTTTTAGGAACACCCTACGCCGCACCTTTCGAAGAGACATTGGCCGGCGGTACATTAACCACACAACCTTGGTTCATCTCATCGAATGGATTCGTAACAGCAGGTATCCTCACTGATGGTTCAATGTTTGGTGTAGATGTAGTATCGGAAGATGGCGGTATGTTCGGAATCTTCGATAACTACGGATGGTCGGGCGGAACAGCCAGCTTGCAAGTTCCTAAGATGACGCTTAAACAACTGGATGCTCCTGTTCTCTACTTCTCTATGTTCCACTACGAGGAAGAAGGTTCGCTCAGCGTATCTGTTTCGACCGACGAAGTAAATTACACAGAGTTATTCAACAAAAACCTCTCTGATGGTGAAGGTTGGGCCGAGTATGAAGTTGACCTCTCTGCTTACCAAGATGCTCCGTGGATATGCATCAACCTCAGCGGTACTGTTTCCGCAACATCTTGCATCTTCATCGACTACATCCGCGTAGAGAAATCATGGATCAACAACATCTTGGTTAACAAGTTTGAAGGTCCCAGCAAACTGGCTGCCGGCCAAGAAGGCACATTCAATGTCCAAGTAAGCAATAAGGGTAGCGAAGCTGCTACATTCACCGTAAATCTCTCTGTTGACGGAGCTTTCGTTGAAGCACAACAACAAACCGAAGCTATTGCCAAGGGCGAGACTGCATCCTTATCGTTCACGTATGCTCCCAATGTAGAGCAAATAGGTAAGGCCGTTGAAGTTTCCGTAGAGGCCGTACTCGAAGGAGCTACCGATGAATATCCCGATGACAACGTCAAGAGCCTTACATTGCACGTTTCACAACCCGACCTGCCCGTAATCACAGACTTGACAGGTACTTGCGATGCTTCGTTGCAAAATGTAACCTTGACATGGTCCGAGCCTCTGCTGGTTCCTGAAACCACAGTAGACGACATGGAAAGCTATGAAGGATTTATCATCGACCAAATCGGCGAATACACGCTCATCGACGGTGATGGTTTAGAGACCTACGGCCTGTCTGGCGTTTCATTCCCCCACGCAAGTGAAGCTATGTCATTCATGGTATGGTCGCCCGCAGAAGCAAATATCGCAGCATCGAACTTCTTGCCTTACTCTGGCGACAAGTGCTTGATATCGTTCGCTTCGGTACCCGATGGCAGTGGTGCAGGAAACGACGACTGGTTGATTTCACCCGAGATTGTAGGAGGCACCGAACTTTCGTTCTATGCAGCCATCGCCGATACTCAATATCCCGAGTCGTTCGAGGTTCTCTACTCTACCACGACACAAGACCGCGACGCGTTCACGGTATTGGCATCAGAAATGAAGACAACTCAAAGCTGGGAGCAATTCACCTATACATTACCCGCGGATGCCAAGTACTTTGCTATCCACTACAATGCAATAGATGCTTTCGCTCTTATGATTGACGACTTGTCTTATGTCAAAGCATCGTCGGTTGTTGACATCACGCTCATGGGTTACAACGTATACCTCAACGGTAGCAAGCTCACCGAAACTCCTATCGCAGAGACTACCTACAACTATACGTCAGAAACTCCGGCCAGCGAGCTCTCATTCAATGTAACAGTTGTTTACGACGAAGGTGAGTCACTCATGTCGAACACCAAGACATTCACCTCTGGTGTTACCGACGTGAAGAGCTTGGGCATGAAGGCTTACGGCGTAGACGGAGCTATCAAGATTGAGAACGTAGAAGGCCACATGGTAAGCATCTACACTACAGAAGGTAAACTCTTACGCAGCCTCAAAGCTACCGACAACAGCATCAACGTACCTGTAAACCGCGGTGTATATGTTGTGAAAGTAGACGAGAAAGCCTCTGCAAAAGTACAAGTGAAGTAATGAGCAATTCTCTCATCCTTACGCTTCGCAATAAATAACGAAGCGACGCTCCCCGCCACATCGGCGGGGAGTTTTTTTATATACGCTACACAATAGCGTACGCCATACCCTCCCATACAATAGAGAGCCTCCTTTTACCGCGTATATCCCTAAAACCTGCCCAAGACATCGGCCGCAACCGGCTGATAAAAAGAAGGGATAGCCGGCTTTCTCCAACAAGGGTTTACACTTTTTTAGAGGCACCGGCACAACATACGAACTCTATTTTTCGTATTTTTGCTCCCCTAAATAAGATTGCATGATATACCGCATAGGCGCACATACATTACAGCCGTGCCGGATAGAGCTGCCCCCCTCTAAAAGCATAGCCAACCGCATAACCCTGCTGCGTGCCCTCGCGGGTATGCCGCAAACAACGGATAATGCGGCTTGCAACGACATTGCGGCCATGCAACACGCCATAGGCAATACAGACAATATCATAGACATAGGCGATGCCGGGACGGCCATGCGTTTCCTGACGGCATATTATGCTACTCTAAGCGGGAGAGAGCATACCCTTACCGGCTCGTCCCGCATGCAACAGCGTCCCATAGGAGCACTGGTTGAGGCACTGCGTGCCGCCGGCGCAAGCATCCGCTACATTGACGAAGAGGGATTTCCGCCATTAGCCATACAAGGAGGCCTGTTACAAGGGGGAGAGATAACCATAAAAGGCGACATCAGCTCGCAATTCATAACGGCACTCCTGCTCGTGGCACCCCTTATGCGCGACGGATTGCACCTCACCATCATAGGCAACATCGTATCGCGCCCCTACATAGAGATGACAATAGAGCTTATGCGCAGTTTCGGTGCCACGATAACGTGCCACGACAACAGCATAACGGTAGCCCCCGGGGAATACAAACCCGCCTGCATCGAGATAGAAAGCGACTGGTCGGCAGCTTCGTACTGGTATGAGACAGTGGCCGTAAGTCGCACCCCCATGCGACTGAAAACGTTGTGGCGCAACACCCTGCAAGGCGATGCCCGCATAGCGTCCTATTTCGGGCAACTCGGTGTGGCGACCTCCTACGACAACGGCGACGTAACATTATCGCCAGGCCCCGTAACAGCCCAAAACTTTATTGCCGACCTTGCCGACACACCCGACATTGCACAAACCCTTGCCATGACCTGTGCCTTGAAAGGCATCCCCTTTCAACTCACCGGGCTCGGCAACCTTCCGCTGAAAGAGTGCGACCGCATAGCCGTACTGATAAGCGAAGCCCGAAAGATAGGCTTTGCATTCACCTCGCCCGAGGCCGGCACCATCGAATGGAGCGGCAACCGCATACCCTCGTCCCATACACCCTCCTGCATAGACCCGCATGGCGACCATCGCATGGCCATGACGTTTGCCCCCGCAGCCCTTGTGACGGGCGAGATATCGATAAGCAATCCCGACGTAGT
The DNA here is from genome assembly GCA_900542255.1 of uncultured Porphyromonadaceae bacterium. Lineage (GTDB taxonomy): Bacteria > Bacteroidota > Bacteroidia > Bacteroidales > Barnesiellaceae_A > Barnesiella_A > Barnesiella_A excrementipullorum. Next base: position 192 of record UQMR01000034.1, on the reverse strand, counting down.
TGCCAAATCATACCCGCACTTTTGGGACGACTTGCAACGCGCCGGATATGTCATAACCCCATACGACCCCAAGGAGGAGGTACAGCCATGACACTCTTACTCATCATCACCGCAGCGCTGGTGCTCACAGGCATAGTCTTGTACGCCATATACCGTCCGCACAAACAGAAAAACGAGCGGCAACAGCCTGCC
>UQMR01000033.1 GCA_900542255.1 uncultured Porphyromonadaceae bacterium | reverse complement strand
AAATTTGTTTTACGCGAGGATAACACCGTATGGTGTAACTATGAGTTTATTCCTTCGGAGTATACTCCGGCTGCAAATTTTGAGATGGCTCTGAGCCTTATGAACCAGACTTCAGACGAGCTGTTTGCCCGACTTTCTAAGTAAATTATTAAGGATAGCGATGTAATGTCGTGAGAATATGTCTCACGACATTACATTACAATATTTCATTGATTATAATTATATATTATGAAAACTATAGACCTGGTCAAAGACCATCTTGCTTCTGAAGGATTTAGATATGAAGAAGATGAATTAGGGAACATCCATTTCCGATATAAAGGCTTCAATTTGTTTTGTGTCAACGACGAAAAGGACAGTTCGTATTTACAAATCATGATACCTAATATCTACGATGTAAAAGAAGACCGCATAAAAGGTCTTGAAGTTGCGAATAAAATAACACGCGATACCAAAGTATTGAAAGCCATACTGGTAGAGAATCAACTGTGGTTATCGATAGAACTATTGTTAGATACTACGCCAAACATAAAAGACTTCTTCATGCGCTGCGTAGATATTCTGTGTAAGGGATATGGGTATGTAGCTCAAGAATATCTCAATCAATAGTGTGAAAACAGTCCCACATAAAAAAGAGGGAGTGCATCGTACGATACACTCCCTCTTCTTATAATCTACTCACTTACGCTTAAACCAATGGCGTTTCTTATGCTCATGGCTGTCATTATCTTCGCCATACCCGTAGCTGCCATAGGTGGTTGTACCGTAGCTGTAACCATACCTGCGATAGGAATAGGTGTGGCTCGTAATGTTGACGTCGTTGATACAGAGGTACAACGAATTGAGCTTATTGTTGACAGCCAGCGGATTCAATGCCTTGATATGGCTGCGGGATGTATAGGCTGCACGTGTCACGAAGAGTGTGACGTCTACAACTCGGTTGATGAGGAACGAGTCTGATACCATACATACGGGAGCCGAGTCGATGATGATATAATCGTATCGCTCGCGCAGCTCGGCAAAGAGCTTGTCGAGATTGGGATTGAGCAACAGCTCATTGGGGTTGGGCGGGATGGGACCTCCCGAGAGGATGTCGAGGGTATCTACCTTGCCCGAATGTTGTATCAGCTCATCGATATCGGTTATCTGTCCCGACAGATAGTTGGTGACGCCCTTCTTATTGGGCAAATCGAAGTGATATGCGATACGCGGACGGCGTATATCGAGTCCCACCAAAATGACTTTCTTGCCTGTGAGGGCGAAAGAGACTGCAAGGTTGGACGAAACGAAAGTCTTGCCCTCTTTCGATACCGAAGAGGTGACCAATACCACCTTTTTCTCGGGCGAACTGAAACAGAATTGCAGGTTATTCCGCAATAGGCGGAAGAGCTCTGCAATGGCGTCGTTGCTCTTCTCTCTCACCACAAAGAAATCGTTGCTTCCGTTATGGGGCAACTCGGCCAATACGGGGATATTGGTGAGGCGTTCGAGTTCTACCTTGTCTTGGAATGCCGGGAACATAAGCCGTTTGAGGAAGATAATGCAAGCGGGTATGAGCAGAGCTATGATAAAGGCTCCAAAGAAGATTTTCATCTTCTGCGGCGCTACTATACCGTCACTCGACGGCTCATCTACCATGCGTGCATCGCCTACCGCGAGAGTTTGCGTAAGGGCATTCTCCTCGCGTTTTTCGAGCAGAAATACAAAGAGGTTTTCTTTGATGCGCTGCTGACGCATAATGTCGGTAAGCTCGCGCTCATACTGCGGCACGTTGCGTATTTTTTCTTCTATCTCTGAATCTTGCCGTTGTATATCTTTCTTGCGCAGCTCTATGCCGCGGCGGGTAGAGGCTACACCCTGCAACACATTGGAGCGCAAGGCTCTGATGTTCTGTGTATACTCTTGCACGACAGGGTTATTTTCGCTCGATGTGCTAAGCAGCTTCTCACGCGCGGCAATAGCCTTATTGTAGTCGCTTATAACCGAACGGAGCCCGTCATCGGTGATTCCGAGGGCCGGTATGGGAGCAAATATATTCTCACTCTCGCCCAAGAAAGTCTCTACATACTCTACCAGGCTGAGCTGTACATCGAGTTCGCTGCGCTCCTTATCGGCCTCGCCGGTCTGTTGCAGGTATAACTGGGCTTCGGACGATATATCGGTAAGCCCGCGTTGTGTACGATACTGCTCTACCTCTTCTTCTACGGTCGAGAGCTCTTTTTGTATGGCCACAAGCCGTTTGTTGATAAATGCCTCGGTATTATTTGCCGCGCGGTTTTTCTCGGCAATACCATCTTCATTGTAATAATATACCACGCGGTTGATGATATCTATACCCATCTGCTCTATCGGGGTATTGTAGGATATATCGAGCAGGAGCGTGTTTTTGTCGAACTGTGATATCTTCAACCCCGATGCAATCGACTTTGCGACATCATTGGGATTTCTCAAAGTGACATACAGCTCATTCTGTATAGAGTCGTAACCCATGACATGCTCTATGACAAAAGTGCCTACTGCCGGGATGTATGCCGTAAAAGGAAACTCTTTTGTGGCAAACTCCGCCTCTTTCTTTTCTTTTTCAAAGACATACTTCACTTCTATGTTGTACGTACCATCGGCGGTAGCAGGTTTTATCGTAAAATTCAAAGAGGTCTGCATCTGGCCTATATTGGTCGTAGAGTCGGGACGCACCACAAAGGGCGTATTGTTATAAAGCGGCTGGTTGCGTACCTTGCCCTTCATGCTATATGAGGCATACAGGTCGAGATCGTCTACCACTTTCTTAACGATGGTGCGAGAACGCATCACCTCTATTTCATTGAAGATATTATCTACACCCGATGTTATGCCAAGGCTCTGCGTTAAGACGTCGCTTTCGCTTTTCGACCATTTGTCTACCATCAGTACCAATGCTTTTACATTGTATATGGGTACCGATTTCATAGTATAGTATACCGCGAAGCCCAATACCACGATAAGGCTCAACAAGAACCATTTCCAGTGCGACAGACACTCTAACAGGAACAAGGTAAAATCAAAGCCACCGTTTTCTTCCTGCTCGTTCCCTTGTTGCAAATTGATATTATTGTTTTCCATGTTACTTCGTGATGTTCGTGAAGTTCAAAATTGTCATTATTAAAGAAGCTACCGACAATGCCGAGCCTATAATACTGATAGCCAACGAGGCCGTAGGAGGCACTACCGTCGAAGAACGTGCTTTTGAGATGTTGGGTTCTACATACAGCACATCGTTTTGCTGCAAATAAAAGTAGGGCGAGAGTATGAGGTCTTTGTCGGTAAGGTCAAGACGGGCCGTCGTACGCGAGCCGTCGGCATTGACACGTACCAGAAGCACATTATCGCGCCGACCGGTTATATTCAGGTCGCCGGCCATTGCTATCGCCTCCAAGACGTTGACACGCTCATTGGGGACTATGAACGAACCGGGGCGCGCCACATCGCCCGTGACCGAAATACGGAAGTTCTCAAAACGCACCGTCACGGCAGGCACCTCGTGGATGTATTTGGGATATATCTCCTCGCGGATATAATTTTCCAACTCCGATTTGGTCATCCCCTGCACATATATACGCCCCAGCACCGGCATATCTATGTATCCCGAATTATCGACGAGATAGAAATTCAATTCGTCGGATGTCAACGAGCCCGACGACTTGGACAAATCGACCACCCTGCGGTTGAACGGTTGCACCGAGACACGGTCGGTAGCCATAACAGTAATGTCAAGCAGATCGCCGGGCATCAATATCTGCTCGGGAACGTATGTGGCTTTGGCCAAAACATCGGCAGGGATTTCATCCACATTTTGCAGATAGGGCACTTGCTTTGCCGACTGGCAAGAGACAAACAACAGCAGTATCGGTAATAGTATAAAAATTTTTCTCATTATTTCAAAAGCAATTTAAGCGTTGCAAATTTAATACTTTTTTCTTTTACTACAAAGTATATTACATTTTTTCGGCACACGCAGCCAATGGCATTCACACAACCTTGATTCAAACGATATCATGTAACACTTTAACACATCAAAAAGTTGCCGATTTCGATATTTTATGTAAGTTTGCCATGATTTTTTTACAAGCTGCGCAAGCTACTTGATTGTACTGAGCATGGATACTATCAAACATATTTTCCGCATCGGGCGCGGGCCGTCGAGCAGTCACACCATGGCACCACGCCGCGCCGCACAAATTTTTCTACAACGCACCCCGGACGCTACCCGATATGAAGTAACCCTATACGGAAGCCTTGCCGCCACAGGCAAAGGGCACCTTACCGATGTTGCCATCAATGACGTTTTGATGAAAAATGCCCCTACCGACATCGTATGGAAACCGCAGGAGTTCCTGCCGGAGCATCCCAACGGCATGAAATTCGACGCATACGACAGCCAAGGCTCTCTCATGCTCTCATGGACGACTTACAGCACCGGCGGCGGAGCACTCAGCGACGACCCCGTGAGCGCAACTCCCATATATGACAAAACAACCATACGCGAGATACTGGACTGGTGTAAAATGATGGGGCACAGCTTCTGGGAATATGTAGAGCAATGCGAAGGGCACATTATCTGGGACTACCTCTCGGAGATATGGAAATCTATGCAAGAAGAGATATTGCGCGGGCTCGATACCGAAGGCCTTTTGCCGGGATGCTTAGGCGTGCGTCGCAAAGCGGGCGATTACCTCATCCACGCCCACAACTCGGCAGGAGCCCTGCAAAGCAGCGGCTTTATCTACGCATACGCCCTTGCCGCCATTGAAGAGAATGCCGCCGGCGGTATCATCGTTACGGCCCCCACCTGCGGCTCGTGCGGCGTATTGCCGGCTGTATTATACTATATGAAAAAACATGCCGGCATCCCCGACTCCCGTATCATACGCGCCTTGGCTACGGCAGGACTCTTCGGCAACGTCGTCAAGGAGAACGCCTCCATTTCAGGAGCACAGGTCGGATGTCAAGGAGAAATAGGCGTGGCTTGCGCCATGGCCGCAGCCGCGGCATGTCAGCTGTCAGGCGGGTCGGCATCGCAAATAGAATATGCCGCAGAGATGGCCCTCGAACACCACTTAGGACTCACATGCGACCCTGTGTGCGGGCTAGTACAGATACCCTGCATAGAGCGCAACGCCTTTGCAGCCACACGCGCCTACGATGCAAGCACCTACTCGATGTTCTCCGACGGACGGCATCGCGTATCATTCGACAATGTGGTACGTGCCATGCGAGAGACAGGACACGACCTGCCCAGCCTCTACAAAGAGACATCCGAGGGCGGACTTGCCAAGACCTACAATACGCCAAGAAATTAAACGAATACAATTATTTCACAGAGAATCCGTTTTTTTATACACAAAACATCCGATTGTCTGAAAAATTCATTATTTTTGCCATCAAAAGCATAAGTATACGGCAAATGTTCCCACCGAAATCCGCCCCTCGGCGGGCTACAACATTTGACTGACATATATAAGGAGACTGACAATGAATTTTGGAACGCAAAAACAAGTATATAAAAACCACCTATAAAAGACTGACAGTTATGAAAAAGTTTATGATTGCTACGGCAGCATTATTTTTAGCTTTCACATCTTTTGCCGAGCTTCCCTCGGTACAGTTGAAAGACATCGACGGAAAACGTGTGGATACCGCCAAACTCAACAATGACGGCAAGCCATACATCATCAGCTTCTTCGCCACATGGTGCAAACCCTGCCTGCGCGAGTTGGATGCTATCCGCGATGTTTATCCCGACTGGCAGGACGAAACAGGTGTCAAACTCATCGCTGTATCGATAGACAAGGCTCAGGACGAATCGAAGGTAAAACCCCTTGTAAACAGCAAGAACTACGAATATGAAGTATTGCTCGACCCCAACGGCGACTTCAAACGCGCCATGGGCGTCAACCTTGTTCCTACGGTATTTGTCATCGACGGCAACAACAACATCATCGAAACGCGCACACAGTATACCGAAGGTTCTGAAAATCACCTCATCGAGGTTGTTCGTGAGGCCATCGCCAAGAAAAGCAAATAACAACCGATGAAACACCGCATAGCACTCGTTACAGCCGTTGCGCTGACTGTTGCCGGAGCTTCGCATGCCGTAGATTTGGGCGAAGCGTCTATTACAGGCAACATTCAAAGCGACATGCTCGTGCCTCAACAGGACGACGCCATCGGCACAGAAAACACCGGCGCCTTCAACACCAACACCTACCTGACACTGAACGCATTCAGCAAATATATCTCGGCAGGCCTGCGTGTCGAATTTCTGGAATATCCCCTCCCCGGCTTCGAGCAAGACTTCAAAGGGTGGGGCTTGCCGCACTTCTACGCCACAGGAAATATCGCCAAGACAGAGATTACGGGCGGTACGTTCTACGAGCAATTCGGTAGCGGATTCATCCTGTATGGTTATGAAGAGCGCTCGCTGGGTGTCGACAACTCCATCTTGGGAGGCCGCGTCGTCACCTCTATCATCCCGGGCGCACGCATCAAAGTACTGGGTGGCGTGCAACGCCACTATTGGGAATGGACCAATGCCGCCATCTACGGAGGAGACCTCGAACTCACATTCGAAGAGTGGATTAAGCCTATGAGCGAGCACAACACCCGGCTCATGCTGGGTCTTTCCTACGTATCGCGCCATGAGGGAGACGAAGACATCTATGCCGCTCCCGGCTATCGCCTCAATCTGCCGCAAAACGTAGGAGCATTCGATGCCCGCATCAAATTCGGCAAAGGAGGCTTCGACCTGCTCGCCGAATATGCCTACAAGGCCAACGACCCTTCGGCAAGCAACGGCTACATATATCGTCCGGGGCAGGTAGCCATGCTCTCGGCCTCTTACTCGCAACGCGGTATGAGCCTTTTGCTCCAAGCCAAGCGCAGCGACAACTTTGCTTTCCGCACAGAGCGCTCGGCCGACCCGAAATCATCGGCATGCTATGTCAACTACCTGCCGGCCTTCACCTACCAGCACACCTACGCCCTTGCTGCCCTCTACCCTTACGCCACACAAATGATGGGCGAATGGGCATTCCAAGGCGAGTTCCGCTATACCTTCAAGCGGAAGACGGCGCTGGGCGGACGTTACGGCACCGACCTTATTTTACGAGGGTCGCTCATCTATGACATCGAGCGCAACATGGTAGAGCCCACGCTTTCCAATGCCTCCGTAGGCAAATACGGCGCCATGGGCAGCAACGGTTATACATCGCCCTTCTTCGGCATGGGCGGGTTACTCTATGCCGAGGCCGGATTGGAGATAAACAAGAAGTTCACCAAAGACTTCAAGCTCAACGCCATGTACATGTTCCAAAAGTACAACAAGAGCGTTATCGAAGGCGAAGGCGGTATGATAAACTCCCACATCATCGTACTCGACGGCAAGTACCAGATAAGCCGCAAAGTCACAGCCCGTGTCGAATTGCAATACCTGCACACCAAGCAAGACCAAGGCGATTGGGTATATGGACTTGCCGAAGTATCGGTACTCCCCTACCTGATGTTTACCGTATCCGACATGTGGAATACCGGCAGCACCAACCTGCACTATTACCAGGCTCTCGTTACCGGCACCTACAAGTCACACCGCCTGCAAGCAGGCTACGTACGCACCCGCGCCGGATATAACTGCGCCGGTGGCGTATGCCGTTACATCCCTGCCACGCGAGGTGTTCAAATCTCATACTCTTACAACTTCTGACACGAATGAAACGCATACCACTATATATCATTGCAACAACATTATTCGCCGGCATCTTCACAGCCTGCGACGTGATAGGCGAAAACGACCGTTACATCATGGAGACGACACCCGAGCCTCCCACAACGGCCGTAAAACGTGTGCTTATTGAAGAATTCACCGGACGGAAATGCCCCAACTGCCCGACGGGAGCACAAACCATTGCCGACATACAGTCCTACTACGAAGGGCGCGTCGTCGCCGTTGCCATACATGCCGGCATGTATGCCATGCCCACGGGAAGCGCATTCAGCGACATGGACCTTCGTACCGAGGCCGGAGATACCTATAACGAGACCTACGCCCCCCAAGGATACCCGGCTGCCATGGTCGACCGTAAAACTTTCGACGGAGTCGTAGCCTCTACGATACGCGACAAGTGGATGACATCGGTCATTGCCGAATTGGCCGAAGAGCCCATCATGGAGATAACCCCGACATGCAGCTACGATGAGACCTCGCGCACAGCCACCATCACCACCACGATAGAGGCTTTGCAAAATATGCCTGCCAACCTCAATTTGCAGGTATATCTCACCGAAAGCGGCATTGTAGCGGCACAAATGAACGGGAGCGAGCTCATCTACGACTATGTGCACAACCACGTGTTGCGCACTGCCGTCAATGGCACGTGGGGCGAGAGCCTTGCTTCGCTGCCACAGGGCGAAACAGCAACCTATACCCACACCGTGACACTCCCTGCCGAGTGGAACGCCGAGAACTGCCACATCGTAGCCTTTGCCTGCGAAAATAACGGCAACCGCGTCGTTCTGCAATGCAACGAATGCCCGGTAATACCCGACCAAACAACAGAATAAATACCCACTCAAAAAAGAAAGGATAAGATATGAAGAAAACTCTACTTTTGGCATCGATTGCCCTTTGCGCAGCAGGATACATGCAAGCGCAGTCGGTGCGGTTTGTACAAAACGGCGAAGTGCTTGAAAACGAAGCCAACATAACGCTGTATGAATATGACGAGATAATGGGACAAATGGAGTGGATGCCTATCCTGCGCAACACTACCGACCACGATGTAAACATCGTCATACAAACCAGCGTCATATCCAATGAAGACAACAGCTTCTTAGCCCTTTGTGTGGGAGGCTCTTGCTACGCACCCACCGCAACAGAAACCAGCGTAATCACAGTGCCGGCAGGCGGAGAAACGACCGACTTCCATACGCAATTCATACCGAACGGCAACACATCAAAAGCTACGGCATACTACATAGTGATGAATGTCGACGATGAAGAGGGTACCGACTATCAAGCCGTAACCGTAACATACGACTACCCTGCATACCTCGCCAGCGAGAGTCTTACCACCGCGCCGATACAATTCAAACTGACACAAAGCGGCAACAACCTCGTATGCCGTTACAGCTTCGACAAGCAGGCTTCGCGTCAGGTAGTAATCAGCAACATGGTAGGAGCACAAGTAGCCAGCTTCGCATTGGATAACACCTCGGGCGAAAAATGGGTATCTGCACGACTGCCGAAAGGCATTTACATCTACACCCTTGTAGAGAACGGCCGTAACCTAAAATCACACAAGATCATCATCCGCTAATAACTACCATTATGAAAAAAAGACTATTACCCCTTGCCGGTTTGCTACTGTGCGGCATGTCGGCACTCAATGCCCAAACTGCTTATGAGTGTGATTTCTCCGATGGTATGGAGGGCTTCACAACACACGACATCGATGGCAGAACCCCTAATAGTGCAGCCCAAGAATATGGCTTCGCTCCGGGCATAGCATGGCAGGTAATGCAAGTCGACCGTAATCCTGCGGCCGTCAGCAACTCGTCGTACACGCCCATAGGCCTTGCCGAAGACTGGCTCATTACACCCGCCATTGTCGTAGGAGAGGGACAAACATTAACTTTCAAGTCGCAAACAGTATCTCTCAGCACCACAACCAAAATAGGTAAGCTGGATGTACTCGTCTCCACCACGGGTGTCGAAACCACAGACTTTACGAACGTGCTGGATGAGAATCTGTCTATCCGTTCAGATCTTGCCAAATACAGCTATGATTTGAGCGCCTTTGCCGGACAGACAATATATATTGCTTTCGTCAATGTATCGATGAACAAAGACTTTCTTGTCATCGACGATATCTTTGTAGGTATTCCTCCGGTTGCCGAGATGACTCTCAGCTACCAACGCCTGCAAGAGAATGCTGCTGCCGGACAACGTCTCTCGGGTACTGTAACAGCCGGCGGTGCCACCACTATCACCGAATATACGGCAACCCTCACATGCGGCGACTTCACCACCTCGCGCACCTACGAGGGTCTCAGTGTAGAGCCTAACGCCTCGCATACATTTACATTCAACGAATCGCTGCCCGCTCCCACCCCTGGCGAACCGCAGAACTTCACCGTATCGGTAACCATCAATAAAGGAGAGAGCATACAAGAAGAGGGCTGTATCTTCACACAAGCCTACCAACCCACCAAGCGAGTTGTTGTTGAAGAGCTTACAGGTACATGGTGCGGATTTTGTGTAAGAGGCATCTACTACATGGAGCAAATGAACGAGAACTACCCCGACAATTTCATCGGTATTGCCGTACACGGTGGCGACCCCATGCAGGTAAATAGCTACATGAATTACCTCAGCGCTTACACCACGGGCTATCCTTTCTGCATGGCTATGCGAGACACAGGAACCGAGGGTGACCCCCAATCTATGCCTACTTTCTACAATACCCACATAAACAAACCCGGATGGGCAGATGTATCAATCTACGCCGAATGGGCCGACGAGAACAAAACGTCGATGCATACACAAACTGCTACGACATTTGCTACATCAGGTAGCAATATCGGTATGCAACTGGCACTGGTTATTATCGAAAACGATGTCAACAAACCGGGCGACAGCAACTACAATCAATCGAACTATTACTCAGGCGGCGGATACGGCCCTATGGGTGGATTTGAAAACCTACCCGCTAGCATACCCGCAGCACAAATGTATTATCAAGAAGTGGCTCGCGCCATATACGATGATATAGAAACCGGTATAATAGGCAGCATACCCGAAAATATAGAACGTGATGTAACCTACAAATACTATCGCGAACTCAACTTGCCGAGCAACGTATTAGTTTCCGAGAACTGTCAGGTTGTAGCTTTGCTTATAGACGTACAGAGCGGAAAAATCGTTAACGCTGCAAAATGTGACATATCGGACTACAATTCGGCCGTAACGGCTACCAAAGGCGACGCATTTGCCAGCCGTGCCTACCGTACCGGCGACGGCATCCGCGTAGAAGCCGACTTGACGACATCGGCCACAACGACTGTCGAGGTTTACGCTATGGATGGTACACTCGTGTACAAGGCATCGCCCCGCAAAGCAGAAGGCCTCACTACAATAGACTGCCCCGTGAAAGGCCGCGGTGCATACATTGTACGTGTAACAGCCGATGGTAATGTACAAACACACAAAGTAATCCTGTAAAACAGGGATGCACATCCCTGCCTGACATAAACAAGGGGCTGCGGCGAAATATTGATTTCGTCGCAGCCCTACGGTGTATAAATGAGTAAAATGAATATTCGTATATGAAAAAACAACTGTTGCAAATCTCCCTGCTGGCTCTTGCGGCATTCTCTCTCGGCAGCCCGTCACAGGCGCAAATCGTTGACCCCATTAAATGGGAAACGGAGCTGAAAATGGTGTCGGAGCACGAGGCAGAAATCGTTTTCAATGCCACAATAGATGCCGGATGGCATCTCTATTCGACCGATATTCCCGACGGAGGCCCTACCCCGGCTACCATTACGATGGAGACCACCGAGGGGGTGGAATTGGACGGCGGACTGACACCTGCCAGCGAAATAACCCGCGAATTCGACTCGATGTTCGAGATGGAACTGACATACTTCGTAGATAAAGGCACTTTCGTGCAACGCATCACAATAGCCGATACCACACAATATCATGTGACCGGATATCTGGAATATGCCGCCTGCAACGACATGAACTGCCTTCCTCCTACACAAGTACCGTTTGACTTCGCCTCGGCCGTTGCCGCAAAAGAGACCGCCACGGCCGCTCCTGCAAGCAGCAATGTATCGGACAACACCGACAATACCGAGATAAATCCGCTGTGGCGTCCGGTCATAGACGAGCTCTCAACAGCCGGAGAGGAGAAGATTCCTACCGAGCAATCGTGGTGGTATATCCTGCTTGCCGGATTCGTAGGCGGATTAATCGCCCTCTTTACTCCATGTGTATGGCCCATCATCCCCATGACCGTAAGTTTCTTCCTGAAACGCGCGCAAGACAAGAAGAAGGGCATTCGCGATGCCATCACCTATGGCATCTCCATCATAGTGATATATGTTGCACTGGGACTCATCATCACGCTCATCTTCGGAGCCAGCGCACTCAACGCACTCTCGACCAATGCCATATTCAACATCTTCTTCTTCCTGATGCTGGTCGTATTTGCCGCCTCCTTCTTCGGAGCATTCGAGATTACACTGCCTGCATCATGGAGCAACGCCGTAGACAGCAAGGCCGAGAAGACGAGCGGATTGCTCAGCATCTTCCTCATGGCATTTACCCTTACGCTGGTATCATTCTCCTGCACAGGTCCCATCATTGGCTTCCTCTTGGTTGAGGTATCAACTACGGGCTCTATATTGGCACCTGCATTGGGCATGTTGGGCTTCGCTATCGCTTTGGCACTGCCCTTTACGCTCTTTGCACTCTTCCCCTCGTGGTTGAAGTCGATGCCCCGCTCGGGAGGCTGGATGAACTGCGTGAAGGTAGTACTCGGCTTCCTCGAACTCGCTTTCGCACTGAAATTCCTCTCCGTCGCCGACCTTGCCTACGGCTGGCACATCCTCGACCGGGAGACGTTCCTCGCCCTGTGGATTGTCATATTCGCCCTGTTAGGCTTGTATCTGCTGGGTATGATAAAATTCCCGCATGACGATGACGACAACAAGGTGAGTGTACCTCGCTTCTTCCTGGCCCTCATCTCGCTGGCATTCGCCATATACATGATACCCGGACTGTGGGGTGCCCCATTGAAAGCCGTCAGCGCATTTGCTCCTCCTATGAGCACGCAAGACTTCTCGCTCTACGAAGATGAAGTAGTTGCAGAATATGAAGACTACGACCAAGGTATGCAAGCCGCACTGCAACAAGGCAAACCCGTCATGGTAGACTTCACCGGCTACGGCTGTGTAAACTGCCGCAAGATGGAGCTTGCTGTATGGAGCGACGAAAAGGTACGCGACATCATGCGTGACGAGTATGTACTTATATCGCTTTATGTCGACGACAAAACACCGCTTGCCGTACCTATCACGGTAGTCGAGAACGGTACCGAACGTGTATTGAAGACCGTAGGCGACAAGTGGAGCTACCTGCAACGAAGCAAATTCGGAGCCAACGCTCAGCCCTTCTACGTATTACTGGATAACGAGGGATACCCCCTCACAGGCTCCTACTCATTTAACGAAGATGTAGATGCCTTTGTAGAGTTCCTCAATGCCGGATTAGAGGGTTACAAGAAATAACAAACATCTACCTGCAAACAATCTCGGGGCTGCGGCAAGAACTTGGAGTTTGCCGCAGCCCCGTAAAGTATATACCTGTCATGACAACCGAAAAACATCCGCTGCAACCCTTCCTCCCGGCCAACGCCCGCGTACTCATGTTAGGCAGTTTCCCGCCGCCACAGACACGGTGGTGCATGGATTTCTTCTATCCCAACTGGAACAACGACATGTGGCGAATATGGGGATACCTCGCCAGCGGCGACAAGAACCACTTCGTAATACCGAGCGAAAAGCGTTTCGACAAAGAGAAAATAGAGCAATTCTGCCAACTTCACGGCATAGCCCTGTACGATACGGCCATAGAGGTTGTACGCTTGAAAAACAACGCCTCAGACAATTTTTTGCAGATAGTAAGCCCTACAAATGTGGCCGAGCTCCTGCGCCGAATTCCGCAATGTCACACCATTGTAACCACAGGACAAAAGGCAGCCGAAGCGCTGCAAACAGCTACCGGATGCGCTCCTCTGACGGTGGGTGAATATCTCCCTGCCCGATATGCCGACCGGGAGGTCACCTTGTGGCGCATGCCCTCCTCGTCGCGAGCCTATCCGCGCCCGGTGGAGTGGAAAGCCGAATATTATCGAAAAATTTGGGAGAAGCTGATATGATACGCAGGCACACGGCCGTCAATGTGCAAGCCAAAGGGCAATGGTACCACATGTGCCGACCCGGTTACGATTGGCTGTCCCGCCCAGCGTGCCTCACCGTACCGCACAGCCATAAGAGTCGCTATACGCAATAAAGGCAGCATATTACCGAAAAGATATCAAATAAAAGCACTATCATACGACAGGTATAAATTTTATTCGTATCTTTGCAGCCATGCAAAAAAGGCAGTTACTGCGTCATGGCATCACCCCCTTTGCATAACTGCCCCTCTCACTACAAACGATACAGAACATGCAATCAATTCCATTCATCCAGTGGTGCATAGACCACCTTAACTATTGGACCATCACCCTGCTGATGACCATCGAGAGTTCGTTTATACCTTTCCCGTCGGAGATAGTAATACCTCCCGCAGCCTACTTCGGGGAGCTGAACCTCTTGTTAATCATCGTCTTCGGAACCATAGGCGCCGACTTGGGAGCCATATTCAACTACTACTTCGCCTTGTGGATAGGACGCCCCATCGTATATAAGTTTGCCGACAGCCGCATAGGACACCTCTGCTTGCTCGACTCGTCGAAAATAGCCAACGCCGAAGCATTCTTCAACAAACACGGCGTCATATCGACACTGATAGGCCGACTTGTACCGGGTGTGCGACAACTCATATCAATACCCGCCGGGTTGGCTCGGATGCACTTCGGAAAATTCATACTCTATACCACGATAGGAGCCGGTATATGGAACACCATTCTCGCCCTCATAGGCTACGCATTGCGGTCGGTCGTAACCCCCGAACAGTTAGACGGTGCAATAACACATTACAGCAACGAACTGAAAATAATCATCTGGGCTCTGCTGGGTGTTGTAGCTCTCTTCCTTATTTACCGCGTGATATCTCATAAAAAGCCTGCAACAACCCCTCCTTCCGAAAACGAGGAAACGAAATAAATTATCTGTCAGTCATATAAAAATAGCCAACCGCCTGAAACCGGTTGGCTATTTTATTTCAGAAAGGAGGGGGAGAAGTCTCTAAACAATGACACTCTCGCGCTCTATTCGTCGCAAACAAACGCCGAAACGCCATCGGAAAAGGATGGCTACCGTAAACAACCCTACGGGGAAACCCATCCATACACCAACTACGCCCATATTCAACGTAAAACCGCAAAGGTAGGCTACCGGTAAGGCCAAACAGTAAAAGGCCGCCAAGCTGATATACATAAGTGCACGCACATCGGCAAGACCGCGCAAGGCATTGGAATAGTTTATCTGTATGGCATCGGCAAATTGATAGATAATAAGCGGTATAATGAGGGTCTGTACGACAGCGATCACCTCGGCATCATCGGTAAACCACGAAGGGATAAAGTTGCGTAACAAGAAGAGCAACACTCCTGTAAGGCAGGCCTGCGCAAAGAGCAGGTGGGCTCCCGAGGTCACTACCGCCCGTACCTCGCCAAACTGAGAGGCTCCCGTGTAACGGCTCACCTGTACCGCTACCGCCGAGCCCATGCCAAGATAGGCCATATAACCGATATTACCCAATGTGACTGTGATTTGATAGGCGGCAAGGGGGATGGCTCCCAGCCAACCTATCATGATTGCACTGAGCGACCAGGCCGAGCTTTCGAGGGCCGTCTGTATTCCCAGCGGGAAACCCAGAGAATAGAGCTTACCCAAGCCGGCCCGAGATACCCGCGAAGCGGAAAATCCCTCGCGGAAGGCCTTGTAACGGTCGGTACGATGAAAGATGAAGGCCAACACGGCATACATCATAACCCGCGAGAAGAGGGTGCTGATACCGGCTCCCGTCAAACCCAACTCGGGCATACCGCATGCACCGTATATCAGAATATAGTTGCATATAATATTGAGGACGTTGCTGCCCAGAAGAATCCACATACCGATACGTGTATCGGTTATCCCGTCGGTAAACTGCTTGTATCCATAGAACAACAAAACAAAGGGAAGCGATGCCACCTGCACCAGGTAGTAGGGACGGGCATAGGGAAGCAACTCGGCAGGCTGCCCCATATATGGCAGAAAGGGGTATATGGCCAGCATGACCAGCATAGCCAGCAGGGCAACCGTAATATTGGCCGCCAAACTATCGCGCAACACCGCGCCGACACCGCGGCTGTCGCCCCGACCAAAGAGCGCGCCCACCTCGGGCGTAATACCCGATGCAAAACCAGCGCTGAAAATAAGCACCAGATTGAATATCGTATTGACAAAGGCCGATGCCGCCAGCTCGTCGGTACTATGCCGTCCTATCATGAGCGTATCGGCAAAACCCATGATGATGACACCCAGCTGCCCGAGAATAATGGGTACTCCCAAGACCAGCAGGGCCCGATAGCGCGGCATATTGTTTGCTATAAATCTCTTCATACTTCTATCGAATGCGCTTGCAAAGGTAAGGAATAAACCATTAACCGCATGCCGGCGACAACATCATATCGGCGTAAAACGCACATCTGTTGTCATTGCCCTGTTCCACAAAAAAGAGGCGGCAAAGCCCATCGCTTGCCGCCTCCCTATATCTGTCGAAGCAAGAGGTTACTTCGCCTCGTTATTCTCTTTCAACCAGCGGTCGAGCCAACGGAAGAAGGTGCGATGCCACAACAGTCCGTTCTGGGGCTTCAATATCCAGTGGTTCTCGTCGGGATAGATAAGCAACTCGGCGGGTACGCCACGCAATTTGGCTGCATTGAAAGCACTCATACCCTGCGATGCAAGTATGCGGTAGTCTTTCTCGCCATGTATGCAGAGGATGGGGGTATCCCACTTGTCGACAAAGCGGTGGGGCGAGTTGGCAAAGGTGCGTTGTGCCGTAGCATTTGTTTTATCCCACGGTGCGCCGCCCATATCCCAATTGGCAAACCACATCTCCTCGGTCTCCATATATTGTTGCTCAATGTTGAAGATACCGGCATGGGCTACAAAGGCATCGAAACGGTGGTTGTGATGACCGGCCAGCCAATATACCGAGAAACCGCCGTAGCTGGCGCCTATGGCACCCATCTTGCCTACATAGGGTTCTTTCTTCAAGGCATCGGCTGCCGCAAAATAGTCGAGCATGTTTTGGCCGCCATAGTCGCCGCTGATTTGTTCGAGCCACTCCTGACCGAAACCGGGTAAGCCGCGACGGTTGGGCGCTACAACGATATAGCCTTGCGAGGCCATCAGTTGCAAGTTCCAGCGATACGACCAGAACTGGCTGACGGGGCTTTGAGGACCGCCCTGACAGTAGAGCAAGGCCGGATATTTCTTAGAGGGGTCGAAATGAGGCGGATATACTACCCACGTCAGCATCTTCTTGCCGTCGGTAGTAGGAATCCATCGCTCCTCGATACGTCCCATCTCTATTTGGGCGAGCAGCGCTTCGTTCTCACGCGACAGGTCGGTCACCTCGTGCGAGGCTACATCTACGAGGCATACCTCATCGGGCTGCGACAGCGAGTGGCGCATCGTCACCAATTTGTCGCCGGGCACGGGGGCTACCGTCGAATAGTCATAGTAGCCGTCGGTAACCTGCGTAACAGCATGGTCTGCCAAAGCTACGTTGAAGATATGCACCTCGCCTTGATAGGGGGCTGTAAAGTATATCGACTTGCCGTCGAGAGCCCATGCAAAGTTGTTGACGATATAGTCGAAGTCGGCCGTAAGATAATCTTTGGCACCGGTAGCCATATCGAGTATAAAAAGACGGTTCTTGTCGCTCTCGTAACCGTCGCGTTCCATACTTGTCCATGCGAGATACTTGCCGTCGGGCGAGAAGACAGGATTGGTGTCGTAGCCCATCATACCCTCGGTGAGGTTGCGGGTAGTACCGTCGGCTACATTATACAGGTAAAGGTCGCTGTTGGTAGAGAGCGAATACTCCATACCGGTTTTCTTACGACACACATATACCAGCGACTTGCCGTCGGGAGCCCATGCAAACGACTCTGCTCCGCCAAACGGACGCATGGGCGACTCGTATGGCTCGCCTTCGAGTATGTCTTTGATGTCGCTCACGCCATTCTCGCCCACCGTGGCAATGAAAGGATGCGGAATGGCCTCTACCCATTCGTCCCAATGCTTATACATGAGGTCGTCTATAACGCGGCCGGTAGCCTTGGGAAGGTCGGGATAGATATCCGAGGCGCGCTCGCCCGATTTTACGGTGGAGACAAGAAGCACCTGTTTCTTGTCGGGTGCAAAAAGGAAGCCTTCTACGCCTTTCTCCATAGCGGTAAGTTGGAGACGGGAGGTGCCGTCTGCCGCACTCTTCCACAGCTGCGGCACATTGTCGGCATCGGGATATATAAAGGCTATGGTGTTGTCATCGAGCCACACAGCACCTTGCTCACTTTTGGGTGTAGCTGTTATCTGCGTGCGGGTTCCATCGAGCGATACCACAAAAAGGTCGTTGTTGCTCTTGTCGGCCTTATAATCGATATATGTTACGCCATAAAGCACTTTTGTACCATCGGGCGAGACAGCGGGCGAAGAGACGCGGCCGAAGGCCATCATGACTTCGGGGGTCATTATCCCGTTCTCGACTGTAATTTCCTGTTTGCCGATAACGGTTTCATCGGCAACTTCTTGCGTATTGCAGGCCGTCAGCATTACTGCACTTGCCATGCCCATAATCATCCAATTTTTATTCATAAAACGTTGTTATATGTGTGGCAAAAATTAATATTCTTCGCTGGGGTCATAACCGGTAAAGCTGTCGTCGTCGAGCTCCGAGATGTCATAGTCGTCCGATCCATAGAAATCGGCATCGAGGTCGGTATCGGAACTTTGCGCCGCCATCTTTTTCTCCATCTCGTCCAGGTCCATAACTTGCACCGGGGGCTCTCCTACCGACTTGGTGCAGACGGGTGCATCGAGGTCTTCCCCGGGGATGGTTTCGCGCAACTCCATATAGAAGGCACGGTCGGTCATATAGTCGAAAACAAACATAAGGCGCTGCCCCTCGTCTTCGACCAACTCGTTGAGGTGCGTAGAGTCCATCAGCCAACTGTCTTCCGAACTGTCGCGTCCCATATCTATGAGGGTAACTTCGACCCGCTTCTCCCAATCGTCGTCACAAATAAAAAACGAAGTCATCTCGTTGTGGTTGTAACCTACCGAATCGAGAATAGCATCGTTCAACTCCTTGAAGGTAGCCTCGGCGTCGATTTTTATCACACGTTTGAAGTCTTCGACTTCTTCCGATACAATAAGAAATTTATAAATCATAGCTTTATTCCTATTTAACAGTGCGTAAAGATAACCAAAATATCGGTATCCTTATCATATAAGATGAAAAATATCGCCCTACGGCCGGCTCATCGCCATATGGAATGAAACCCTGCTTATGCGCAGGGTTTCAATCACTTGCAATGGGTTTACACGGAGCGGGCGTCTCTTTTTCTAACAGATGCCCTCGATATTTCCGTCGTCGGCAATATGTATGAACATCGCTTGGGGTACTTTGCCCAAACCGGGCATACGCATAATCTCGCCTGCCAATGCCACGATGAAGCCGCCGCCGGCATTCAGCTCGATGTCCTTGATGTGGAACTCGAAGCCAGTCTCGCTGCCGTAACGTTTGGGGTCGGCCGAGAAGGAGTATTGCGTCTTGGCAATACATACGGGCAGTTGTCCAAGCCCCCACTTTTGCAGTTGGGCAAGCTCTTTCAAGGCTTTGTCGCTGAAAGTGACGGTTCCGGCGCCATAGATGTTGCGCGCCACTTTGGTTATCTTTTCTTGCGGCGTATCATCGTCGTCGTATGTGAAGCGGACGGGCGACGAGGGTTGTGTCTCTATCAGCTCGACGGCTGTACGGGCCAGCTCGGCAGCTCCTTTACCGCCCTCCATATAGGCGTTGTTGATAACGCAGCGCACGCCTTTTTCGGCGCAATGGCGCATGATGAGCTCCATCTCTTCATCGGTATCGGAAGCCCAGCGATTGAAGCATACCAATACCGTTTGGCCGAACGACTGCAAGTTGTCGATATGGCGGTCGAGGTTGGCAAAGCCCCGTTTCAAGCCTTCGATATTGGGTTTCTTGATGTCGGCTTCGGGTACGCCGCCGTGCATTTTCAGCGCAAGGGTGGTGGCCACGAGCACGGTAAGGTCGGGTTTGAGCCCAGTTTGGCGGCATTTTATGTTCAGGAATTTCTCGGCACCGAGGTCGGCACCGAAGCCGGCTTCCGTCACCGTGTAGTCGCCCCATGTCATAGCCATGCGCGTAGCGATGACCGAGTTGCAACCGTGTGCGATATTGGCAAACGGACCTCCGTGTATAATCACGGGGTTGTGCTCGGTGGTCTGCACGAGGTTGGGATTCATGGCATCTTTGAGCAATGCGGCAACGGCGCCTGTAACGCCCAAGTCGTCGACGGTAAAGGGGGTATCGTCGTAACGTATGCCCAGTACAATGCGGCCTATACGTTTTTCGAGGTCTTTCATATCGCGTGCCAGACAGAGTATAGCCATAATCTCCGATGCCGGTGTTATGTCGAAACCTGTTTGCGTAGGAATGCCATTGCCGGCACCGCCCAATCCGGTAATGATATTGCGCAACGAGCGGTCGTTGACATCGAGCACCCTGCGCCACATCACTTTTTTCAGCCCTATGCCGGCGGCACGGTTCTGATAGAGATAGTTGTCGAGCAATGCGGCAATCAGGTTATTGGCCGATGTCACGGCATGGAAGTCGCCCGTAAAGTGCAGGTTGATATCTTCCGAGGGCAATACCTGTGCATATCCGCCACCGGTAGCACCGCCTTTCATTCCGAAGCAAGGCCCGAGCGAAGGCTCACGCAAAGCGATTACAGCCTTCTTGCCTATATAGTTCAAGCCCATACCCAGCCCTATGCTCACTGTGGTCTTGCCCACACCGGCTTTGGTGGCGGTAATGGCTGTAACAAGGATAAGTTTGTGTTTGTCCACTTTCTCGTCGTCTATCAGACGGTTCGATACTTTGGCGATATAACGGCCATAGTTATACACATCGTCCTCGGGAAATCCTACCCGGGCGGCAACTTCACGAATTTTTTCCAGCTTAGTTTCGCGAGCAATTTGCGTGTCTGTTTTCATAAGCATTCATTAAGATTATAGGATTAATGATTTGTATCGGCAGTCAATAGTTTTAGTTTGTCATCGAGTTTGAGCATTTCGTCACGCAGGCGGGCTGCCTCTATAAAGTCCATCTTGCGCGCGGCTTCGAGCATCTCCTTGCGGGTACGGTCTATGGCTTTCTCCAACTGCTGCGGCGTCATATAGGCCACCACGGGGTCGGCAGCGACGTGGGCGGCAACAGTATATTCCTGCGCATAAGGCACCGGCTCGGCCTCTTGGCTACCGCGGCCGAGAATGGCTCGCTTCGCCTTGTTGATGGCTTGCGGCGTGATATGGTTCTTCTCGTTGTAAGCCAACTGTTTTTCCCGGCGGCGATTGGTCTCGTCGATGGTAAGCCGCATGCTGTCGGTTATCTTGTCGGCATACATGATGACCATGCCGTTGAGGTTGCGTGCCGCACGTCCTACCGTCTGCGTGAGGGAGCGGTGCGAACGGAGAAATCCCTCTTTGTCGGCATCGAGGATGGCCACGAGCGACACCTCGGGAAGGTCGAGCCCCTCGCGCAAAAGGTTCACGCCTATCAGTACGTCGTAAACACCGGCGCGCAAGTCTTCGAGTATCTGTATGCGGTCGAGCGTATCTACATCGGAATGGATATAGTTGCAATGTATGTCGAGTTTCAACAGATAGGCATTCAACTCCTCTGCCATACGTTTGGTGAGTGTCGTCACCAATACGCGCTCTTCCCGCTCTATGCGCAGGTGTATCTCCTCCAACAGGTCGTCTATCTGGTTGAGACTGGGGCGCACCTCTATCAGCGGGTCGAGCAGCCCTGTGGGGCGTATCACCTGCTCTACTACAATGCCTTCGCAACGGTTCAGCTCATAATCGGCAGGGGTAGCGCTCACGTAGATAACCTGCCTGGCCAGCTCCTCGAACTCCTCGAATTTCAGGGGGCGGTTGTCGACGGCTGCGGGCAAACGGAAACCATACTCCACCAAATTGGTCTTGCGCGCACTGTCGCCTCCATACATGGCCCGTATCTGGGGAATGGTGACGTGGCTCTCGTCGATGATGACCATGAAGTCCTTGGGGAAATAGTCGAGCAGGCAGAAGGGGCGCGTACCGGGGGCGCGGCCATCGAAGTAACGCGAATAGTTTTCGATACCCGAACAGTAACCCAGCTCCCGTATCATCTCCACATCGTAGGTAACACGCTCATAGAGACGCTTGGCTTCGAGTTCTTTGCCGATAGAGCGGAAGAAGTCGACCTGCCTGCCCAGGTCGAGCTGTATTTGGTCTATCGCGCGATTGATGCACTCTTTCGTCGTCACGAAGATGTTGGCAGGGTATATCTTGTATTCGTCAAACGAAGTGATACGCATCCCCGAGAGGGGGTCGACCGTAGAGATGCTCTCTACCTCATCGTCCCAGAATACGACGCGGAGCAACGTCTCGTCGTAGGCAAGGAATATATCGACGGTATCGCCCTTGACCCTGAAAGTGCCGCGCTTCATCTCCACTTCGTTGCGCGAGTATAGCGCCTCTACGAGGCGGCGCAGGAAGTCGTTGCGGTCGAGCCTCATGCCGCGTTTCACATCCAGCACATTGGCGTGGAAATCTTCGGGATTGCCTATTCCGTAAAGGCACGACACCGACGAAACGACAACCACGTCCTTGCGCCCCGACAACAGGGCCGATGTGGCAGCCAGCCGCAAACGGTCTATTTCGTCATTGATGGCAAGGTCTTTCTCTATGTACGTGTCAGTTGTAGGGATGTATGCCTCGGGCTGGTAATAATCGTAGTATGAGACGAAGTATTCTACGGCATTATCGGGGAAAAAGCTCTTGAACTCGCCATACAGCTGCGCGGCAAGCGTCTTGTTGTGGCTCAACACCAGTGTAGGCTTCTGCACCCGTTCTATCACGTTGGCCATCGTAAAGGTCTTTCCCGAGCCGGTAACACCCAAAAGTGTCTGCGCAGGAAGCCCCTCGATGATGCCTTTGCTAAGTTCATCGATGGCCTCGGGCTGGTCGCCGGTAGGCTTGTATGGCGATACCAGCTTAAATTCCATATTCCGTTACGATAGAGCGATACGACATATACCTATTACTCTCCTTGGGGTATCAATATCACCATGATAAGGTATGCTATGGCGGCCCCGAAAAAAGCCGAGCAGCATGCTATGAGCGCATATATCACTCGTATCAAGGTGACATCTACGCCGAAATAATCGGCAAATCCTTTGCAGACTCCCGCAATCATGCGGCCAGCACGGGGCCGCACCAATCTTCTTATTTCATCCATAATACTACGTTTACGCCCGATAATCGGGGAACAACACAACGCAAATATAACAAGATAATAAAGGAAAAACAACAGGCGGAACATTTTATTTGCACCGCATGAAAAAGAGGGTGCAAAATGTTAAAAGGGGTTTGTTTTTTGAGCTCTTTTAGGCTATCTTTGTGATGCCATTTCAGTGCCGCTGTCTATCGGCACAACGGCCATACAATACGATAAAAAGATAACAGATATGCCATATTTCTCTATCATTATACCCGTCTACAACCGCCCCGATGAGGTGGAGGAGTTACTCGAAAGCCTTGCCGCACAGTCATGCAAAGACTTCGACATCGTGCTTGTCGAAGACGGTTCTACCATCCCTTGCGACAAAGTTGCCAACCGGTATAACGACCGGCTGGACATCCATTACTATTATAAGCCCAACGAAGGACGCAGCATAGCCCGCAACTACGGCATGGAGCGCGCCGACGGCCGATCCTTCGTATTCTTCGACTCGGATTGTATTATTCCGCCACAATATTTCGCCACTGTCAAAGCTGCGCTCGACAGCCATTACAGCGACTGTTACGGAGGCCCCGATGCAGCCCACGAC
>UQMR01000032.1 GCA_900542255.1 uncultured Porphyromonadaceae bacterium | reverse complement strand
TAACATGTGCCGCTTGCGCTCCTGCATATCGGCCGTCACCACCAGCTCGTCGACACAAGTGCTGGCCATGTGCTTGTCGGCAAAACGCTGGGGAATAACTCCCATCACCTTACCGCCCGACTGATGTACGTGCCGGGCGGCAACCTCCATCAATCCGCGCGCCGAGCCTCCATATACCAAGGTGCAGGAGTTACGGCCTATCCAATCGCCTATGGTGGCTGCCTCGTGAACATAGAGAGCGTCTATACTCTCTGACGAGGAACAAAAGAGAGCAATCTTTTTCATGGCGGCTATTTGTTTTCACTCCCCTTGGTCTTGTAGGCAAGAGCATAGAGGCGCATCTGTTTTACCATAGAGAGCAGACCGTTGGAACGTGTGGGCGAGAGATGCTCTTTCAAGCCGATGGCATCGATAAAATGGAGGTCCGAGGCGAGAATTTCGTCGGGTGTACGTCCCGAAAGGACCTTCATCAACAGGGAGATTATGCCTTTCACGATGATGGCATCGCTGTCGGCAGAGAAGTAGATATGCCCGTCGCGATACTCGGCATGCAGCCACACACGGCTCTGACATCCCTCAATGAGATTCTGGTCTATGCGATACGTCTCGTCGAAGGGGGGCAGCGAGTTGCCCATATCTATGAGTATCTGGTATTTGTCCATCCAATCGTCGAATACCGAAAATTCGTCGATTATCTCATCTTGAATTTCATCTATTGTCATTTCCTTATCGTTTTTGAAATTGATATTTCGCTGTAAATATGGGAGCGCATGCAGCGTTTCACCGCTGCATGCGGTTACTGTATCTTCTCCTCATACACTACCGTCATCACCGTTCGGCCCACAGCTTCGAGGACGGTTTTGTCGATATGCTCCATATTGTCGCCGCGAGTGTGCCAATATGGGAAAAATCCGGTAGGCGACTGCGGCTCCTGATGTATGATGTCTATGGTTGGGATACCGTAGCGGTTGATATACAAGTGGTCGTCGGTAACACCACCGCCCGCCTCGTCGATAAAGAGATAGTCGTACCCCAATCGTGCCGCGGCAGCCCATACCTTATCGAGTACGGCCGGTGCCCAATATTGCGAGAACTGCTCGCGATAGAAGGTGGCCCCTTTGGCCCCTACCATATCGAGCAGGATGGCAAAACGCGCCCTGTAACCGGGCTTATGAGGGTGCTCTGCCCAATACTGGGAGCCCAATGCCCACGAAGAGCCATCGTCGGCCTCCTCACGCGGCGCGCCGTAGTCTTCGGCATCGAGCAGGAGTATATCTACACCTACCTGCGGGGGATTCTGGGCCAAATGGCGGGCTATTTCGAGCAACACTCCTACACCGCTCGCACCGTCGTTGGCACCATCGATGGGCTTGCGGCGGAAGGCCGGGTCGGGGTCGTGGTCGGCATAGGGCCGCGAGTCCCAATGTGCCAGCAACAACAGGCGCGTCGGCTTTTCGGGGGCAAATGAACCTATGATATTGCATGAGGGCAGGCGGGTACCGTCCCACGCGGTGAGGAGGGCCTCCTGTCGTGTCACCGTTGCTCCGCATTCCTGCAACTTGGAGGCCAGCCATTCGGCCGTAGCGCGATGAGCCTCGGTACCGGGCACACGGTAACCGAATGCGACCTGACGTGCCATATAGGAGTAGGCACTATCGGCATTGAAATGAGGCACTTCTACTGCCGGGGACTCCTCGCGCACTGTCTCGCGCGATGTTTTACCCTGGCATCCTGCCACACCGACTATCGCCGCCATACATAAGAGATATAATGGGTAGAAACGTTTCATGGCATCAAAAATAATGTTTTCGGACGGAAATATCCTCTTCCGCAACAACTATTTTTTGCGGTTTGCCCAATGCTTTCAAAAAAAATATTCATCCGTTGAATTGCCGCATAACCGACAGTGTGGCATATATAAAGCACCCCCCTCACCATAACATATATGATGAGGGGGGGCCTCGTTACTCTATGATACTGCTCTTTTGCAATATGATTACCGTCTCTTGCGCCAGAGGGCGGTCATATCTTCGAGCGTCTTGCCTTTGGTCTCGGGGACTGCACGCCATACGAAGAGGGCGGCGGCCACACATATCACGCCATACATGGCATAGGTGAAGAAGGGACTGAACTCGTAGAGTGCCGGGAAGGTAGAGGATACGAGGTAGTTGAATATCCACTGGAAGGCTACGGCTATGGCTACGGCTGCACCGCGTATGGTGTTGGGGAATATCTCGGAGATAAGCACCCAGCAGATGGGGCCCCACGACATCATGAAGAAGGCGGCATAGACGATAATAGATAGCACGGGGACAATGCCTTTGAGCCCCATGGAGTCGCATATGGCAACGGCAAAGGCGCCTACGGCCATGCCCAACGAGCCGATGATAAGCAAGGGCTTGCGACCGAACTTGTCGACGGTAAAGATGGCTACCAACGTAAACACTATGTTGACGACACCCATTATCACGGTTTGCACCATACCGTCGCTGCCGGCACCGAGCGCACCCTCGAATATGCGCGGGGCATAGTACAGCACGGCATTGATACCTACTGCCTGCTGGAAAACGGAGAGCATAATGCCTATTACGATGACTGCCACGCCGTAGGTGAGGAGCTTCTCGGTCTTCTCGCTTGCTGTTGCTTTTATCTCGGCAAGGATTTGCGAGGCTTTCTTGCGGCCGTTTATCTTCTCTAATATATCGTATGCCTGCTTGTCTTTATTGACCATTGCCAGGTAGCGCGGTGTCTCGGGCACAAGGAAGAGCAGCAACCCGAAAAGCCCCGCCGGAACGGCTTCCGAGACGAACATATAGCGCCAGCCTTTGTCTATCGTCCAGCGCACGCGCTCATAATCGTCGCCCGTGAGGTTGAGAATGGCGCCATCGACAACGCGCGGATTGAGGTTGTCGCCCAATATAAGGTAGTTGACAAAATATACCACCAACATACCGAAGATAATGGCAAACTGGTTGCACGACACCAGGGTGCCCCGGATATTGGAGGGTGCCACCTCGGCAATATACATGGGGCATACGGCCGATGCCAGACCTACTCCTACCCCGCCTATGATGCGATAGATGTTGAATGTTACCAGCAGCGCCAGCGACGAATCGCCCTCCTCGAAGAACAAGAACTCGGGATAGAATGAGCCTAACGCCGAGACAAAAAAGAGGAGCGCGGCCACGCGCAACGAGTTGCGGCGTCCCAACCCGGAGGCCATCACGCCCGATATGGCACTGCCTATGACGCAGCCTATGAGAGCGCTCGATGCCGTCACGCCATGCCAAAACTTATTGTATCCGAAGTTTCCCTCGATGAAAAATGCTTCGAGCGCCTTCTCGGCTCCCGAGATGACGGCCGTATCGTAGCCAAAAAGCAATCCTCCTAAGATAGCGACCGAGATGATACCCGTGAGATAGAGTTTGCTGCCGTTTTGTGTGTCTGTCATGATATATCTTTTTGCGATAGTTCTACTTGATGAAAGGGAAGCTCCCGCCCGTTGCTGGGAACGGGCGGGGGCTCATGTATGGGAGAATCAGCAATACATATTGAGGTATGCCTCATACAGCTCTTGCTTGCCGCTTGTCTGGCGAGGCTCGTCGACTTTCTTGCCATATTCGTATACCTGTTCGAGTGTGAGCTTGCCCTCCTCGAACTCTTTACCCATACCGCTGTCGAACGAAGCGTAGCGCTCTTTGAGCATCGAGGGGATGGGCGATTTCTCCAACAGCTCGGCGGCCGACTCCAATGCGCGTGCCATCACGTCCATACCGGCGATATGGGCAATGAAGATATCTTCGAGGTCGGTAGAGTTGCGGCGTGTCTTGGCATCGAAATTCATACCGCCCGTACCCAGGCCGCCGTTGCGTATGATTTGCATCATGGCTTGCGTAAGCTCGTAGTTGTCAATGGGGAACTGGTCGGTATCCCAACCGTTTTGGTAGTCGCCGCGGTTGGCATCGATAGAGCCCAACATACCGGCATCGACGGCACAGGCCAGCTCGTGCTCGAAGGTGTGGCCGGCGAGCGTGGCGTGGTTGACCTCGATGTTTACCTTGAAGTCTTTGTCGAGCCCGTGGGCGCGCAGGAATCCTATGACGGTCTCGGTATCGGCATCATACTGATGTTTGGAGGGCTCCATGGGCTTGGGCTCTATGAGGAAGGTGCCCTTGAAACCTTTCGAGCGGGCATAGTCGCGGGCCATGCGCAGCATCATTGCCATGTGCTCTTTCTCGCGTTTCTGGTCGGTATTGAGCAACGACATATAGCCTTCGCGACCGCCCCAGAAGACATAGTTCTCGCCGCCCAATGCGATGGTGGCGTCTATGGCATTCTTTATCTGTACAATAGCACGTGCCACGACGTCAAAGTCGGGGTTGGTAGAGGCGCCGTTCATATAGCGTTTGTGTCCGAATACGTTGGCCGTACCCCACAAGAGCTTGATACCGGTCTCGGCCTGTTTCTGCTTGGCATATTCTACGATGGCTTTGAGGTTGGCCTCATACTCGGCAACACTCTTGCCTTCGCTGATGAGGTCGACATCGTGGAAGCAATAGTATTCTATACCCAACTTCTGCATGATTTCAAAGCCGGCATCCATCTTCTCCTTGGCTGCCTCCAACGGGTCGCTTGCCTCGTTCCACGGGAATGTTTTGGTGCCGCCGCCGAATTGGTCGCCGCCTTCGGCACAGAGGGTGTGCCACCATGCCATGGAGAAGCGCAGCCAATCTTTCATCTTTTTGCCCATGATGACTTTCTCGGGGTCGTAATAACGGAATGAGAGGGGATTGCGGCTCTCTTTGCCTTCGAACTTGATTTTTCCTATACCGGGGAAATACTCTTTTTTTGACATGATTTTTTTGTGTTATAAAGTTTATAATTTATCATTTTATTCTGCAATACTCTTCTGCAAGCGCGATTTCCATAACTCATATGCCTCGCGGTAGGCTTGGGCATCGGCTGGCGAGGGTTCTATCGTCTCTATGCGGCGCAATGTGGCAAAGGCCTCGGCTGCATCGGCATAGATACCGGCTCCTATACCGGCTCCCTTGGCTGCCCCTACCGAGCCGTCGGTATCGTACAGCTCTATGGTCGCTCCCGAGATACCGGCCAAAGCCGCACGGAATATGGGGCTGAGGAACATGTTAGCCACTCCGGCTTTGATTACCGAAATTTGCATACCGGCCTCGACCATGATTTCCATGCCGTACATAAACGAATAGACGATGCCTTCTTGTGCGGCGCGCAAGAGATGGCGGCGGTCGTGCGTATTGAAACTAAGCCCATGTACCGAGGCGCCGGCCTCGCGGTTTTGCAAGATGCGCTCGGCTCCGTTTCCAAAGGGTATCACGCTTACACCGCAGGCTCCTACCGGTACTTGTGCCGCAAGGGCATTCATATCGTCGTATGAGCAATCGGCGGGCACGACGTTGCGTTTGAGCCACGAGTTGAGGATTCCCGTACCGTTGATACAGGTCATGAGCCCAAGCCGCGGATGCTCGGCCGTGTGATTGACGTGTGCAAAGAGGTTGATGCGCGACAGCTTGTCGCAGGCTATTTTGTCGTTGATGCCATAAACCACGCCCGACGTACCGGCGGTAGAGGCTATCTCGCCGGGCTCCATCACATTGAGCGAGAGTGCGTTGTTGGGCTGGTCGCCGGCCCGGTAGGTAACGGGGGTGCCTTCTTGCAGGCCCAGCTCGCGGGCGGCCTCGGCTGTAACGCGCCCCTGCTCGCCCATCGTGGGCACGAGGGGAGGCAATATGGCCTTGTCGAATCCGAAATATGACATGAGGGGTTGCGAAACGCAGTTCTCCTTGAAATCCCAAAAGATTCCTTCGGAAAGCCCCGAGAGGGTTGTGGCCATACTTCCCGTAAGGCGCAGGGCTATATAATCGCCCGGCAGCAATATTTTGTAGATGCGCTCATAGAGGGCGGGCTCATGCTCTTTTACCCAAGCCAGCTTGGAGGCGGTAAAATTACCCGGCGATTGTAACAGGTGGCCTAAACAGTAGGCTTCGCCCAACGCTTCGGAAGCGGCCTTGCCGTATGGCACACCGCGGCTGTCGCACCATATAATGGCCGGACGCAAGGGATTCCCCTCGCGGTCGACGGCTACGAGGCCGTGCATCTGGTATGAGATACCTATTGCCTTTATGTCGCTCTTGTCGATGCCCGAGGCGGCCAATATAGATTGTGTGGCGAGGCGCAGGTTGCGCCACCACTCGTCGGGACGCTGCTCGGCCATGCCGACAGCGACGGCCGTTATCTCCATCTCTTTCTTTGGAAAGAAGTCTGCGGCGACGCACTCTCCTGTGGCCGCATTTACAAGCGAAGCCTTCACCGAAGAGCTTCCTATGTCATATCCCAGCAAATACATAGAAATTGTTTTTATGATAGCTATTTAAGGTCTCGAAATCGTGTATAAATTCTATGACCCAAAAGTAATGTATTTTTTCCGAAAGGAAAAGCTCTTTGCGCTTTATTCTGCCGGTCGTCGCATTTTTGCCTATTGCCACTCTATAATGGCACTGTTTCTGCTGTGACAAGTCTCTCCCTGGCCTTGCTCTTGTCGTATCTAACAACAAGAAAGCGGAGGGTGACTCCCTGTGCAGATAACAAAAGGGGGTGCCTCTGCATGAGTGTACACTACCGGGTCAGGAAGGGCGGGAAAAGAGCGGGCCGGCCGCCTGAAATGACTTGCGACACAGCCGCTCTCTTTTATACAAGAGTTCTCTGATATAGGGATACAGAAGAGGAGCTGCGCCTATCCGACACAGCTCCTCTTCGTGTATTAGAAACAAATCTTTCCTATTTTGTCCGACGCACCGAGCGTATGGGTGCGCTGTTGCCCGACGACTGCTTTTGTTTCACAGCCTTAGGCTTTTTCTTGCTGCTACTGCGGGAAGAGCGCGACGAACGCTCCTTTTTCTTATTGTCGCTCTCCTCTTTTACCGACGCCTTTTTGTCGGCATCGTCGACGGCCGTGGTATCGCTTGCAGCGGCGGCTTCACGGGCGGCCTCTATCTCTTCGGGGGTAAGTACCCAGAGCTGCTTACCGAAGGTGTCGAGGCTCTGCTCTATGCTGTCTTGGGCATGCTTCATGAGCGAATCGGTGGGGAAAAGCTGCATCAACGACTGGTTGCGCAGATTGCGTGTCTTGTAGATTTCGCCATCGTACATACCCATCTTGAAGTAGTCGTCGTAGTTGTATTGCATCACATGATTGGCATCGCCGGTCATGATATACTGCTGTGCCATGTAGGGTCGCAGGTCGTTGTATTGCACCCAGAACATGGGATAGCGCACGGGCTCTCCGCCGAAATCGCCGCTGCGGTGCAGGACGGGGCATATGGCTTCTATCTCTACCTTGTACTTCGAGGCCCGACGGTCGAACACCCACTTCTCTATGATATAGTACGAGAGTACCTCGTTGCAGGGTACGTCACTCTCCTCTACGGTAAAGAGGGGGTTTTTCTCGGTACTCCCCTTTTGCTCGGTATACAGGATATGGAAGCGGTCGAACATGTCGCGTACGTTTACCTTATAGGTGTCGGTAAAGATTTCGCGGCCGTCGAGGTATTCGTAGGCCGATATCTGGTTATTGGCCAACAAACGCATGATGATGCGGAAAAGGTTCTGCAAATCTTCGGTAGGTTCCTCGGGATAGTAGAGCGGCAGATTGGCGCTTTGAGTAAGGTCTAACTGGCGGTATATGACCCGCAGCCACGGCACGTCTTTCTCGGACGGCGAGTTGGGTTCATACAATGATTGGGCGCGCACTGTAAGGCCGTTATCTTTGTCGCGTGTCTTTGCCGCATCCCTGTCGACTCGCCGCACGACTTGCGCTCCGGCCGGCGCAGCGGCAAACGAGACGCATAGTGCCGATATTATGAGAGCTTGCGATATTTTCATAAACACTTTTATATTTATGCAGTTTTATCAATTTACAATTACCTCTATGGGTGAGAGGTCGCGTTCTATCCCATCGGGACCCACAGCCCTTACCCGCGATATATAGAATCGTTTTCCGCGCGAAAGCCTGCGGAAAGAGTTTTTCTGTCGTTGAGAGAAGTTTGCACCGTCTGATACTTCGGGGATGGCGTTGCCCATAGAGTCGAAGAAGACGGTCTCGAAACTCAGTACCCGGTATGTCACATTCAGCAAGTCGTCGTCGATGGCGGCGCCTATACCCTCGGCTTGCAACAAAAGGGTCTTGGCAAAAGGCTTGCCTCCCTTGTAGTGTTGCTCGTATCCTTTGGCATCCTGATAGGCTATATATGGCATAGGATCGGGCAGCGGCCGTACCCTGAATGCGGTATTGGCGACAGACTGCGTATTGCCGTCGATGGTTGCGGTGACTGATATGACGGCCTCCTCGCCTACCTTGGCCGGACGGGCTTCCCATACGTCGCCTTTGCGGGTAAGGGTACCGTTGGTCATGGTGGCTTGTATGGCATTGTTGGGTATGCCGGGGACCGATATGCTGATGGGGTTGGCAATACCGGCATACAGCACGTTCATCATCGTGGCCGATATGGTGGCCGATGGCTCTACTACGGTATAGGAAGAGCTGAAATCGTGACGGGTCACCGTACCATCGCCGTGAGGCACTTCGAGATAGCCGGTGAAGTCGAAGACTCCGGTTGTGTTGCAGAATACTTCGTAATATCCCTTGCGGTCGGCCGGCAGCTCCTTGCCGTCGATATAGATATTGGGCAACTGTGTCGTATCTATTGCTGCGAGCACGATGTTGGCCGAGTATTTGCTTCCGCGGATGATGTTTTTAGAGTTGGGTATGACGAAGGCGTCGAGCTGGTTTACACGTACGTCGCCTACGTCGATGTTGTTTATCAATGTACTCAGTGCCATACTCTCGGCATACAATACGTCACTCTGCATCTTGGTGAGGATGGTCACGGCTGCCACAACGGGCATGTTCTCGAAGAGGGTCTCTTCCCAGAGTGTAGGGGTAATCTTCTCGGTGCGTGTGTTGATATGTGTCGAGAGACAATCTTCGACGGTGGCTTTCTTGACAGAATCGGGCATGATGTCGCTTACGTAAGAACGATAGTCTTCTATCGACTTGCGCAATCGGGCTCCCTGTCGTTTCGAGGGCGACAGCATGATATACGACGCGGCTTCGAGGTCGTCCTGACGCTGTATGTTTTTCACATCGCCCTCATCGCCATCGGCTTGCTTGACAATGACTACCTTCAACGAATCGATGTAGTCGTAGAGTTGCGAGGTACGCTCTTTCAATTCGAGCGACTTGCTATACCATACGCCGCCTTTCTCGGGGTTTTGCTCGTTGAAGTCGGCCAACTGCTGATACAATGTCTCATTACGCACGGCTGCTGTTGCCGTAGAGCGTCCCAGACCGTCTTCTACCTGACGAAACCCGTTCAGCACATCGCTCGACACGTTGAGAGCCAACATGGCGGTCAAGACGATATACATAAGGTTTATCATCTTCTGCCGGGGAGAGAGTTTCGTGCTATTTCCAGCCATTGTATTTATGCGTTAACTTCGTTGTTTCCGGTAGTTGCAGTACGGGGTGTCTCATCGGTCTTGCGAGGCTCTTCGACGGGTGCGCCGGGCATGGGGCGATACATATTTATCGTCATGGCCGTTATCATCTTCTCGTAGACCGAATTGAGTTGTTGTATGTACTGTGTCATCTTCTCGCTCTCCTTGCAATATCGGTCGCTGTCGCCCATTGCGCTCTCGTACATGCGGCTGATGTTCTTGATGCCGTTGTTTACGCGGTCGATATTGTCGAGCTGCGAACTGATGCTTTTGAGTTGTATTTCATAGATGGTGTTCAGGCCGCTGATGTTGCGGTTGAGGGCTTCCATCTGCTCTACGTAACCGCTCGATTGCTCGCTCAGCCCGTCGGAGTGCGACGTGATGGACTGGTAGGAACCGAGCAGCGTATTGGATACCTGGGTGAGCGACTCGGTGGCTGCCCGCAGTTGCTCCATCTGCGACGATATGGCTGCGAGCTGCGAGAGGTATTGTTGTGTGGCATCGGTAAGCTCGGCCATGCGCGAGAGCTGGTCGGCTGCTGCCGACATCTTCTGTATGCTGTCGCTGAGGCTTTGGGTATCGGCTTCGCTCAGGTTGATGCCATCGGGCAACCCTACGGCCTGACGGGCCTCGTCGGGCGACAATGTCGTACCGGAGGTTCCGTCTACGACTATCGTGCCTCCTTTGCCTCCTATGATGGTTGCGCCACCGCCTTTACCGAAGTCGGGACGCTCCTCGGGGTCGCGCGATGCCAGGACGGGGAAGACGTCTTCCCAATGGTATGAGCTGGCGGGTTTGTCGAAGGCCGACAGGATGAACATGAGTACCTCGGTTCCCATTCCGAGCGAGAGGAGGAAGTTGCCGCCGGGCAGGTGCAATATCTTGAAGAGTGCTCCCCATATAACGACGGCTGCACCTATACTGTAAGCAAAATTAAAGAATCGTTGTCCTCTGTCGCTCGACAAGAATTTCTCTATCTTATTTTTATATTTTCTGTATTTTCCCATAATATTGGCAAATATGGTCGTTTATTCCTTTGGTAATCTCTATTTACGCCCGCGTGCAAATCCCACTTGTGTGCGCACGCAACGGAAGCCTATATAGGAGCGTTGCTCGTTCTGGTATTCCCACATACGAAGGTCGGAGCGTACGTAGTGCGATACGTCTTTCCACGAACCGCCGCGTACTATCTTGCGCTTCATGCGATAGGGGTCTTCCTTGGCTGCATTGTACTTGTATTCGGGGTTCATATCGCTGGTGATGCGGCTCATGGCTTCGTTGTAGGAGGTCGATGTCCACTCCGAAACGTTACCGGCCATATCATACAGACCGAAGTCGTTGGGCGTATAGGTGCCTACTTGTGCCGTTATGAGGTGGCCGTCGCGCACATAATCGCCATCGCCGGGCTTGAAGTTGGCATAGAAGCAGCCTTTCTCGTCGACCGACTCGGTTCCCTCCCAGGGATATATGTTTTCGTTCTTTCCGGCACGGGCGGCATACTCCCACTCGGCCTCGGTGGGGAGGCGATAGGGTTCTACGATAACGGGAACTGCACCCAAAGCGGCCTTGTAAATCAGTGTGCGCCATACGCAGAAGGCGTTGGCTTGGTCCCACGAAACTCCTACGACGGGATAGTCGTTGTAACCGGCATGGGCAAAATACATGCGCACATAGGGCTCGTTATAGGCGTTGTCGAAGTCGTTAATCCACACCGTCGTATCGGGATAGATATTGACGATGTAGGTGTTGAGGAAATCGTACTCGCTCGATAGCTGCCGGGTGATGGTCTCGCGATGTATGCGCCCTTCGTCGTCGATAAATGCTGTGTCTTTCGATATCATTATCACCTCGTTGGGGTCGGCCGGCTCATCGGTATTGAGGTTGCGCAAAGCGGGGTCCAGGCGATTGCGGCGTTTCGCGGCCTCGGTAAGGTCATATACCTCGTAGCGGAAATTGAGCTGCGTTACATCGAGCTCTTTCTGCCCCGTGATGGGATTGATGCGATAGATGCTCTCTATGGCTCGCGCCTCGTCTTCATTGGGATTGCGCCAGGGGATTGCCTTCGACCAATTCAAGTGCGGTTTTACGGGATTTCCATCGCGGTCTTCCTCTATCTTGAATACTTCATTACCGCCATAAGCCGGGTCGGCAAGTCTTTCACGGATAATGGAGTCGCGCACCCAAAATACGAATTGCTTGTACTTTGAGTTGGTAATCTCTGTTTCATCCATATAAAATGCGTCTACCGATATGCCGTGGTCGTCGC
Source organism: uncultured Porphyromonadaceae bacterium (assembly GCA_900542255.1). Classification (GTDB taxonomy): domain Bacteria; phylum Bacteroidota; class Bacteroidia; order Bacteroidales; family Barnesiellaceae_A; genus Barnesiella_A; species Barnesiella_A excrementipullorum. The sequence continues at coordinate 12,441 of UQMR01000032.1, read as the reverse complement.
GTGTAATACCCCACACGCTGTCGCTGCGGCTCGGTCCCATATCGTATGCGCCGCGGTTTATCAGTACCATGCCATACGGAGCCGGCTCTGCCCACGACACGCCACCTACGCCGGTCACTTCGCCGGAGTTGCGTGTGCCGGGAGCACAGGCCGCCATTATGACGGCAACGATTATCAAACTCAACAGACTTTTTCTCATAATTTACAGTATACGGATACTTTTATGTTTTGTTTTATTCTTATCGGACAAATCGAGCTTCATGCTGTAACCTACAAAAACTTCGTGGCTGCCGCTGCTGGCCCGCAGTACCGCCGTGACCGGCAAGTCGTAGGAATATCCGAGGATAAATCCCTTGAACTCACCGCCTATCATAATGGAGACCGCATCGTTCCACCGATAGCCTATGCCGCCCCAAAAGAGCTTGTTGTAGCGCAACCTGACGGTTGCCTCGGCTGTGAAGATGTTGAAGTCGGTCTTTACCATCATCGACGGCTGTATTTCATATAACGGATTTCTGAATGGGATATTGCCTCCTGCCATAAAATAATAGAGGCGGCTCACAAAAGTTTCATATCCGTTTTCGCTTCCCGACCCGCTGCTGTCGTCGTAACGGATGGTGGGCTCGGTGAGGTGTGTCGACGAGAGGCCTACATAGAACTTGGGATGTACATAGTAGATACCGAATGCGCAATCGAACGCCATTCCCTCGACTTCGGTGGTAGGGATGTCTTCGTCTTCGCCGGCCGGGGTATGGGCATCGCTCGTGGGTATCTCTACTTTGGTACCGTCGAATTTCTGGTCGACAAGGCCTAATTGTACGCCGAAACAGAGGAAACTGTTTTTTATCTTCAACTTGTAGGCGTATTGCGCGCCGAATACCATGTTGGAGAAGAGGCCTTCGGTGGTACTGCTGAATACCACTCCCACGCCGTGGTGCCCGCCCAGAAAGCGGAGCGGCATATCGGCGCGCCCCCAGAATGACTTGGGTGCGCCCTCTATTCCTATCCACTGCTGCCTCGTGCCTACCATGAAGTTGAGCTTATCGCCTGCGCCGGTGGCTCCGGCATTGTAGTAGGCCGGGGCTGCCCAATATTGCGACAGCTGCATGTCAATCTGCGCCTCTACCGCAAAGGCTGCGGCAGAAAAGAGCAGGAGTAATAGCGGGCGAAAGATTGACTTCATAACTGTATGCAGGTCTTAACAGAGCATAGGGTTTTCAAATATATTAACTACAAAACGCCGATTAAATTGTACCGGCATTCACTTTTTTATCTTGCTTTCTGTTTTGTCGTACCCCGAAAGAGTATCGGCCCCTACCCTATTGAGGAAGTGCCGGACGATAAATACCGCCGGGAAATGCCGTAACAAGCCCCTTGAATTCCAGCTCGACCAACAAGGCCGAGAGGGTGGCCGGCGCGCAATCGAGGTCTACGGCCATGCGGCTTATCTGCCCCTCGCCGGCCTGCCGCAGGTATTGCAACAGGTGCAGCTCCTCGGCCGGGAGGGTTTCGTCGGCTGCAAAGAGCGACATCTGCACGGGTTGGGCAGGTGCAGCCCAGCTCATGGCTTCCAGGAGGTCGTCGACCGAGGTTATCAATGCGGCCTTGTTGTGTTTTATCAGATTATTGCATCCTTCCGACAGGATGTCGCCTGCACGCCCGGGCAAGGCAAAGACATCGCGATTATAACTTCCGGCGATAGAGGCCGTCACCAGTGAACCGCCTTTTACCCCCGACTCTACCACCACCACGGCATCGGCCATGCCGGCCACGATGCGGTTGCGTGCCAAGAAATAGGGTCGCAATACTCCTTGCGTGGAGGTGTACTCGGTGAGCAGCCCGCCGTGCTCTACCATCTCTACGGCTGTCTGACGGTGCGAGGCGGGATAGAGCGTATGCAGGCCGTGTGCCAGCACGCCTATCGTAGGCAAGCCGCAGTGCAGGGCGGCTCTGTGGGCCGCCACATCGATGCCATAGGCCAACCCGCTCACTATGAGTGTCGACGGCGATGCCGCAGCCAACCCGCGTACCAAAGCCTCGACAAAACTCTTCCCGTAGGAGGTGGCCCGGCGTGTGCCTACGATGCTCACCACCCGGTCATACTCCAAGGGCAAGCGGCCCTTGTAGTAGAGCATGAGCGGCGCATCGCCGCACTCGGCCAATCGCTGCGGATACTCGGCATCGGTGATAAACAACGGGGTGATGTTGTGCCGCCTCACAAATTCCACTTCGCGGAGGGCAGCCCGCAGGGCATTGCCTCGCTCTGCGTCTGAGAAGAGACGGCTGCTCCACCCTGTCAGCCCGGCCAGCTCGCTGCCCGAGAGCGTAAAGAATGCCGACACGTCGCCCGTTGCCTCAATGAGCGTTTCGGCCAGCAAACGGTTCATTCCCTTTATCGCGGCAAGGGCTATGCGGTAACGCAACTGTTCGTCGGTAAAGGTATCCATCACGCGCTTATTCGCTCAGATAGGGGGCAAAATAGGGCAAGAACTCCTCGCCGCGGGTAGGCCGCCCGTTGTGGGTGCACACGGTCTCTACGACGGCCTTTACGCAGCATTCGCCGGTGGTTTTGTAGATGTCCTGATAGAAGAGATATTTCACGCCCTTGCGTCTCATGTAGAGCTTGCTCACAAAGGTGTCGCCGCAATGCAGCGGGGTCTTATAGGCTATCTCTATGCGGCATACGACGGGGTCGATACCTTCGTCGTGCATCTGCTTGAAGGCGGTACCGGTCGATGCCAGAAATTCGTGGCGCGTATGTTCGAGATAGTGCAGGTAGTTGGCATTATTGACAATGCCCTCCAAGTCGACCTCGTAATCGCGTACTTTGAATTCGAGTTCAAAAATATAGGGTTTTTCCATCGTCTTAGGGTTGTGGCGCGGCGTCGGGATTGATGCTCTCGTCGTCGTAGTGTTGGAACAAAAAGTCGTTATAGGGGAAGCGTGCCGTGTGTATCTCCTTGACACGGCGGTAGAGCAGGGCTTTGAGCTCGTCGATGTTGGTGCGTTCGCGTGCCGATATGAAAATACAGTTTTCGGCCATCTTGGCCATCCATGTGGCACGCAGCTCGTCGAGCGAAACATTCTCGCGGGTGCGCGGCGTAAGGTCGTCGGCAGCCTTCTCGACATAGGTGAATGCGTCTATTTTGTTAAAGACGATAATCACGGGCTTCTCCTCGTCGGGGCAAATGTCGTGCAGGGTACGGTTTACCACCTCTATCTGCTCCTCGAAGGCGGGATGCGATATATCTACGACATGCAGCAGGAGGTCGGCCTCGCGCACCTCGTCGAGTGTCGACTTGAACGAGTCGACCAGATGGGTGGGGAGCTTGCGGATGAAACCTACGGTATCGGAAAGCAAAAACGGGAGATTGTCTATAATGACTTTGCGCACAGTAGTGTCGAGCGTTGCAAAGAGCTTGTTCTCGGCAAAGACATCCGACTTGCTCAACAGATTCATCATCGTCGATTTCCCCACGTTGGTATATCCCACCAAGGCTACGCGAACGAGGCGCCCGCGGTTCTTGCGCTGTATAGTTTTCTGACGGTCGATGCTGCGCAGCTCCTCTTTCAGGCGCGAGATGCGGTCGAGGATAATACGGCGGTCGGTCTCTATCTGCGTTTCACCGGGGCCGCGCATACCTATACCACCACGCTGCCGCTCCAAGTGCGTCCACAGCCGGGTAAGACGCGGCAAAAGGTACTGATACTGCGCCAGCTCTACCTGCGTCTTGGCGTTGGCCGTCTGCGCCCGCAAGGCAAATATGTCGAGGATAAGGCTGGTACGGTCTAATATTTTCACCTGCAACTCGCGCTCGATATTCTGTATCTGCTTGGGCGACAGCTCATCGTCGAATACCACCATACCCACACCGGCCTCGCCCTCGGCAGCCGACTCTTCGATATAGTTCTTTATCTCCTGCAATTTGCCCGTACCCACATAGGTGCGGGGATTGGGATAGTCGAGCTTCTGCAAAAAGCGCTTCTCGGGCACGGCACCTGCCGTCTCGGCAAGGAAGGCCAGCTCATCGAGATACTCCATCGTCTTTGTTTCGTTTTGCGTAGGGGTGACAAGCCCTACCAACAGGGCGCGCTCGCTCGACGTCTCGGTATGTATAAATTCTTTCATCTCAACCTTTTCTGTTTAAGGGTGTCGCGAGGGGAAAATGATGCCACCGCAGAGCAGCTGCACGCCTCGCACATTGCCATGCAAAGATAGTGAAAGGTGAGGGCAGAGCCAAATGAAAACGAAGTTTTCAAGTTCGTGCTATGCCGAGCCGCATCCTATCTTATCCAAAGATAGTGAAAGGTGAGGGCAGAGCCAAATGAAAACGAAGTTTTCAAGTCCCGGCTATGCCGAGCCGTAGCCTATCTTATCAAAAGATAGGGAAAGGTGAGGGCAGAAAAAACAAGCTCGCTTGATTTTTTATGCCGAGCCGCATCCTGTCTTATCAAAAGATAGGGAAACCCGCCCGATTTCAGGTGGATTTAGGAAGAACGATGTAAGCCATTGCTTTTTATTATACCGATATATTAAAATAGTATGCTTATTTGTTAAACAGATGTATATCACAAACGACTAATACATAGCAGAATAGCGATTTTATGTTAAATAAATCGTTTTATATTGCCACTTCTCACCAGAAATATATATATTCGTTAATATTTGATTGAAATAATTTTTCGTATTAGCAAGTATCCCGTATCCGACAGAGATAAAGTTTAACCCTACAATAATAGAAGTTGCACACGACACGGAACCAGTGTATTGAAACGATGATTGCATACGCAGAACAAGCAGGCTCAATTGTTTATGTCCGCAATGCCAATGGAAACATCATGTAGACAAAAACAGGCACACTGACAGGTTACACATCAAATACTGTATCCATCAAACAAGGCTCTGTAACATACATCTACGGAGAACGTGGTAAAATCAAGTTCACACGATGTTCATAATCCATTCTCTTCAAATTCCAAATACTGGGAAATATGGAAATATCAAAAAAAGACATTCTCAGACAACTGAAACAGGTATGCCCCGGTGTTAAGCTGCCAAGCGAAATAGATTTTCGCATCAATGACAACACGCTATACCTGAATGTTGGAAGCAAGGGCGTGATAGAAAACATGCAGTATGATAGCGCGGCATTTGAAGGTTGGGCTATCTGCATTAAAGCGGCTATTCCTGAGATTGGCCATGTAGTTATGTCGTGGGATAACCCCCGATACTCAAAGTCAACTGAAATTGAGGGCCGACAAAGGAAGCACTACAACCGTTTCTTGATGAGGGTTGTCTCGTTTCTCGACAACTACTCATGGTTTTCTATCGCCCCGGGTCATGACGAAGATGTGAACAGCATCAGGAATTTGCTCGAAAGCCGCTGCCTGCTTATGAACTATCCCCAAAGCGAATCAAAACCCGTCGTGGATAAGGAGAAGAAGCCCGAGGCTTTCCTTGAAAGAGAAATGGTGAAAGCCTTGCGCGAACAAGTCCCACTGACTGATCACCAGCTCCCGGTAGGTCTGTTTGTCAATGAAGTGGAGGTCCCCAACACTTTTACCCCGTGCAAAGGAAGCCAAATTGACATTTGGCAGGTGGAGGATACTACGCTGAGAGTGTTTGAGTTGAAGGCTAATAAAAATGAAAAAGTAGGCATAATATCAGAATTGATGTTTTATGCCAATACAATGTATTACCTGAAAGCGGGGGTGATACAATATCCCGATACAATACGAAATGCTAAAAACTATCGTCACATCAAGGATTTATGGGAGGTTATTGAAGCTCATCTCATCTCTAAGATTGATGCTATATTTATGACAGGAAAACTTCATACCCTCTTTGAGGCACGAGAAGAAGAGATTCTGAAAATCCTGAATAACAACAAATACCTCATCAGATATCGAATAGAACGTATATGAAAATAACTATACATCGCGGCACCGACCAGATTGGGGGATGCGTCACAGAGTATGAATATAACGGTTGGAAGCTGTTTGTCGATTACGGTGAACAACTCCCCGGAGCACCGAAGTCTGACAAGCCCCTCGAAATTGAGGGGTTGACCCAAGGCGACTTGTCGAGAAGTGCACTACTGATTACTCACTATCATGGTGACCATATAGGTAAAATAACCGAACTGGATACGAATCTTTCCGTCTATATGGGCAAGATTAGCCGTGACATAATCGGGAAGCTCTCCGACCAGCTCAAAACGGTGGACGAGGCAAGCGCATCCTTATGGAAACGCTTACCTATGGTCAACACTTTCACACCGGGCAACGCATTCAAGTTCGGGCCATTCACAATCATACCTATCACAATCGATCATTCGGCCTTTGATGCATACGCTTTCAAGATAGAAGCTGATGATGTGAAGGTATTCCATACAGGCGACTTCCGCACCCATGGTTTCAGAAGCGGCAAATTGACAAAGCTAATTGACAAATTCATCGGGAAAGTCGATTACGTAGTATGTGAAGCCACCAATGTAAATCGCCCGGACGTAGCCGCGTTGCCGGAGCATACACTCCAAAAGAGATTCAAAACTGCTTTCAAGGAGTACAAGTACAACATCGTATATCTTTCGTCCACTCATATTGATCGTCTTTTTGCCCTCTATCATGCTGCTGTCGAAGCCGGGCGCAAATTTATTGTTGACAGCTATCAGAAAGAGGTGATGGATATTGTGACTCAGCGCGACAACCTATGGGGTAAATCAAGTCTTTACAAGTACAAAGATCATGAATTTGACCAGCCGATGGTGCTGATGAGAGACAGAGCCGACTTCCTTGCAACCGACAAATTCATGAGACTTCTTGAAGATAAGGGCTATGTGCTTATCGCTCGTGCAAATCCTCGTTTCGACAAACTCATCGACAAACTTCCCGGCAAAACGAAGGAACGCTATTTGTCGATGTGGAATGGTTATCTGAACCCGATGACTCCGGCATTCAGGCCCCAATTAGCGGCCTCTATCGGCAAGGATTACAAGTATATGCATACGAGCGGTCATTGCGACATGAATAGTCTGTGCTCTCTCTTTGAATTGCTACATCCCAAAGCCATTATTCCCATCCACACAGATAATCCGGAGGCATTTTCAGAACTCTTCTCCGACAAATGGCAGGTGGCACTCATGAAAGACGGGGAATCAATCAACTCTATCTCAATAAAATATTTCGATAATGTCCATGCTGAAATATTCGCAGTGACAACGCCTTCCGACGACCTTTCAGAGATTTCCAACGAAGGGAACTACAAATGGTGGTCGCTCGACAGCCGCTTCCTCGGTGATTCCAATCGAATGAAGAACTGGTCGGAGATTATTAGCCGCGTCAGATATGCACCGTCCCAACTTTTAGGATGCGAAATAGAAGCCGAGGAGAATCTGGAACCAAATCTTGATGATGTATACAACTCAAATTATGCGCTGTTGTCGCATTTCGGAGGTGAATACAAAAGTGGGAAAAACCACGGGGAGATGGGTTGGCTTAAACCCGGAGACAAGGTGCTGGCTGTTATACTCGATGGTTATAATGTCGTGGTGCCATGCGAAATCATCGGACCGATAACCGAGGATTTTATGAAAGAGAAAATAGAATCCAACCCAGCAGCCCCGGGCGATTGCGAAGAGATAAAGGACGATTTGAGTGATTGGGCTTGGAACTGTATAATCGTACGCCCTCTTGTCCGCCTCAAAAATACTTTTCAGGAAATGACTGAAACCATGATGGTTCAAAGAATATATTGTTTCCCTTACAAAGAATTTGAAATTTGAAAATATTGCATTTATCTGATACCCACGGATACCATAGGAAGTTGCAAGGACTTCCTATGGCCGACATCGTAGTGCATTCGGGCGATTTCTGCATGATTGGTTCGGAAGCCGAAGCCATCGATTTTCTGAACTGGTTTTGCGACCTGCCGTATGCTCACAAGATTTTTGTGTGCGGAAATCATGACAGCTGCCTGTATGGAGCCCAAATCGACGGATTGGATGAGAATGTGCATTACCTTTGCAACTCGGGCGTTGAGATCGATGGGGTCAAGTTTTACGGGGTGCCGATGTTTATAGAGGATTGTGTTACAGAACGGCAGACACAAAATATTGCCCAAATTCCAGCAGATACAGATGTGCTGATAACTCATTTTCCTCCATACGGCATTCTTGATTTTGACGATAACATCAATTATGGTTCTGATGAGCTATTGACAAAGGTCGTCGAAATAGGCCCTCAGTTACATCTTTTTGGACACATTCATGCCAATAACGACATACAACAAATCGGCAATACGACATTTGTCAATTCAGCTATTCTAAGTTCCAATTATTGCGACTTGCAGCAACCTCATTTATTGAAAATCAAATAGAACCTACCCTATTACAACAAATATTGTGAAAGGTGAGGGCAGAGCCAAACGAAAACGAAGTTTTCAGATTTGGCTCTGCAAAACACACATCCTTGCTCATTTAAAACAATACAAGCCGCATATCCTTATCAATCATTACGGTATATTTTGGTAGAACCACAACGCCACGTCTGCATACCGAAAATGCTGCAGTGCAAAGGCTGGAAAGTAAGGCTTTCCTTCCTGACGCAACCGCTCTTCACTAAGATGAAAGCCCCGGTTGTAGGCATTGGCATAGAAACGCAACTTATCCTCCTCAGTCGCAAAGGACACGTTACTAAAGCGTCGTTCTACCACCAAACAGAACAGCGTCAGATAGGTCATCTGCCATTCCTGCGAATCCAAGCGTTTTACCCGTTCAACGCGCGTGTCCTTACTGTCGGCCGGCAATCGCACGTGGGGAAATTCCGCAAGCAGCGCTTTGTCCTCTCCGACACAGACCTCCAACTGCTCCACAAAAGAAGGCTTCATCTGGAACATTCCTATTGAAAAGTCGGCGTAAGCTTTTCCATTCTGCGTATAAAGCACCTTCAACGTATAGGTCTGCACCTTATTCTTCAAACTGCTAAACTGAGAAACCTCAGGAGCAACAACGGCAAACAGGAACCGAGGACTTACGTCCGTCTTCTTTGCAGCAGCCTCAAAATCTGCCTTATGTAATTCCCAGAAGGCCATCGCTTCCCGGCATTCCCGGACATACATTTCAGCATACCGTCTCCCTTGCCCGCTTACGCCAAGCGGAAGCAGGAAAAGCAGAACAGCCATGCTGCATTTAATCCAAACGGTACTCATAAACTACCAGTTCCTGTCCCTCCAGACTCAGCCATATAAAGGCATTTTTCACCTCATCGTAGTGAGCCTGCAAAGCTGCCGAATTTCCAATCCGCTCTCCATCGATAACGACATAATTATATTCACATTTAGAGTAAAAATTATGGCCGTTTCTTTCCAAATCGACCATCAGATAATCATTGTTGTACGATTTGTTAACAACACCATCCTTATTCCAACAAACCATACCGTCATCAGAATAACTAAATATATATCCTCCATTCTCAGAAAAGGCAATGAAGCTTCCCCAATCCCTATCAAACGGACCATATTCCCCATCTGCTGTCCTAAAATGAAGTCCCTGCGAATCTATATAAGAATAGATAAATCTTCCATCTTTATTGAGAAGGAAATCTATCACATTCTCATACGGACCTTTATCCGGCTGGCCCTTTATTCTTACGTACCATTGTCCTTCTTTTTTATAGAAAAGACCATAATGCTCCTTATCAAGATATATCAGGTTACTGATATCCTCGAAACCACTATCAACCGGCAAACCTGGAAGATGAAGACTATATTTCCCTTCATTTAATGAAGTATATGCAACTTCTCCATCTTCTGTCAAATTTAGATAGTTAATAAAATGATAGCCGGTGGAATCCAATTTCTTTCCATTTTTCATCACGTAATAATAGGAGCCAGACGTATCCTCGTCCTGGCATTCATAAGCACAATCACCTCGACTATTAAGAACCACATTTTCAATAGCCGACCCTGAGTCCATCCTTTTATCATTTACATATAAATACTCTGTATTATCCGCCCTATAAACATAAGCATAATTATTTCCTGCTGTATAAAGAGAACCCAGAAAAGAATAGCTAACCAACGCATCATTTACTGCTATGTAATATCTGCTCCTATCGCCATCCATATTCCACAAGTTATACACACCCTTCGACTTTCGCCTCTTACCATCTACATTTTCATAAACCCGGTCAGCTAGTACATAATGATAATTTCTAGACATCACCGGAGGTTCCGGCCCATATCTGTAATCCTTAGGATATTCCCAAAACACATACTCATAGGGACCTTCCATCTTCCCACCACGGTTGACGTAGCAATCTTTTCCATCCCAAACTTTAACAACATATCCATCCGGCTCATTCACATTGATATAACCCAGCATATAGATATCAACAAAACACGTCTCAAAAGTAGCGACGGGTTTACCATTAAACACCAATGTCGATTTATTTGTCTGAGGATTATAGGTAATAAGGGCGAACTTGTTTCCACTCAAGCTGTACTGTACGATATACTCTCCAATACTCAGCTCCTCTCCCGGAGGCAACGTGTACATCACCCTTCTCTCCGGCGTCCGTCCCCAAAGAGCAACAGACAATAAAACAGCCAAAACTACTAAAAACGATCTTTTCATACACTATCTCATTTTATTCAATTAATAATTTTCTGCTCCACCTCTCCATCGATAGAGAATTCTCAATACGAACAAACAAATTCAACTCCATACCATATCTCAGCCCTAAATAATGTCCACCAGGAAAAGCCATGTGGGCTGTTCATGGTAATAGCCATCGGTTATTAACACCAACAATGCCAACGGCACCGGTCGGCAGAGTCACACAAAGCAGAAACAAGGCTTTCAGTCCAATAACCGACACTCCAAATTTCATCATGGCTGCGACTATTCTACCCACTTCAATCAAATGTCTTGTTTCAGCTACCATAGTTCTCATTTTATCAAAGTCATTATCCTACCCGCTCAACAACGCATTTGTTTCCATAGTTGCTTCAAATAATATAACTTATCATAAGCAAAGATACAGAATGACAAATGGAAAAACAAACGAAAAGATAAATTTTTCAACATGGTGGTCACTCGCGGTATCCCACCGTTACAGAGGGCAACAAGAAAAGCAAGACACCCAAAAAGCCAGACTTACGATAAAAAGAGGGCAGGCAACTCGATGAGTTGCCTGCCCCGAAATCTATATCAAACGAAATCTACGTGGTATCTCTGTCTTATTCAGAAACAGCAGCGGGATCTACAACGATTACAACGTTCTTGGAGCGCAGACCTTTTACAGATACTTTCACGAAATCGGTATCGCGAACGGCTACATCGGGTTTTGCCGTTACCAGACCGTTGCCGCTCAACGTTGTGCAGGTAAGGGAGTCGCCTTCCCAGGCCGAGAATGTAGCATCGCCCTCAGACAATACATTGATTTGGAAAGTCTCTCCGGGTGCCAACAGGGCATGGTCGGTTGCTACTTTTACGTTTTGCTCGTCCCAATCTTTTTGGCAGGCAGCCATCAAGACCAACAAAGGAAGAAATATCAATATTTTTTTCATTGTTCTCTTAATATTATGGTTAAGTTACTGAATGCGGGCGGGGTTATCCCCCGCCCTGCATGTATTAATACCAGCGCGGGTCACCTATTGTGCCGGCATAAGATGCGGCTACGCCTGTGAGCGTGAGGTTACCGCCTGCTGCATCGACAAAGATGTCGGCTGCGGGTGCGCCAAACTTGGGTATAGCGCCCAAGATACCGGCTGAGCTGGCGAACGTAAAGTCGTCTGACGCATAGCAGTTGCGTACGTTGGTTACCACGTAAGAACCGCGGAAGCCTTTGTGTACACTGGGATCCATAATAGCGCCGAATACGCAGTTCTCGAACGTTACCGTACCGGTAGCGGTCTTATCGAAGTCGAACATGGTACGCGAGTTGGAACCGCAGTTTTGGAACGTACAGTCGCTGATGGTAGCGTCGCAGTTGTGTATAGCAGTGTCGGTAAGACGGTGCTCGATGATGTTGGTACCTACATTGAAGAAGGTAGAGTTGGTAATCTTGAACGAACCTACGTAGTAGTCGGCGTTCTTGAACATGAACAGTGCATAGCTGCTACCGGCGAGGTTGAAGTCGTGGATGTAACAGTTATCAACTACTACCTGATCGATACCTGTACCCTCGTTACCTTGGTGACGGATGATAGCGTTGGCATAGCCCGTGATTTCGCAATCGATGAACGACAGTTCGCCGCAACCGGCAAATACGCTGCCTTCTTCCTTATGCAGGTTGAATACGTATGAACCACCGGTTTCGCCGGCATCAATCTTCACATTTTCGAGGGTTATCGAGTTTACATTACCTACGATGCGGAACTCTTTAACCGAGATGACCGGTTTGTCTTCGCCGGCTGCGCTCTCACCGCGGATGGTAACG
>UQMR01000031.1 GCA_900542255.1 uncultured Porphyromonadaceae bacterium | reverse complement strand
CACAAAGAGGGCAAACCCGGGAAAATAGAGGTTATTCCCACCAAACCTTACAGTACACAACGCGACCTTTCTATGGCATATACACCTGGCGTTGCACAACCTTGTCTTGAAATAGAGAAAAATCCCGAATGTGCATACGACTATACGGCGAAAGGTAATCTTGTTGCCGTCATTTCAAACGGAACGGCTGTCTTGGGATTGGGTGACATAGGAGCCTTGTCGGGAAAACCCGTAATGGAGGGCAAAGGATTGTTATTCAAAATCTTTGCCGGGATTGATGTATTCGATATTGAAGTAGCCGAGAAAGACCCCGATAAGTTTATTCAGGCTGTCAAGGCTATCTCCCCCACTTTTGGAGGTATAAATCTGGAAGACATAAAAGCTCCCGAATGTTTCGAGATAGAACAACGACTGAAAGAAGAGCTTGATATTCCTGTCATGCACGACGACCAACATGGTACTGCCATCATATCGGGAGCCGGATTGCTTAATGCCATCGAGCTGCAAGGCAAGCGCATAGAGGATGTACGCCTTGTCGTAAACGGTGCCGGTGCAGCAGCTATCTCATGTACCCGTCTTTATAAAAAATTAGGCATTCGACCCGAAAATATTGTCATGGTAGACAGCAAGGGTGTCATTACCAAGAGCCGGACCAACCTGAATGCTACAAAAGCCGAATTTGCCACAGACCGCAACATATCGACGCTGGCCGAGGCTATGGTAGGAGCCGATGTATTCCTGGGGCTGTCTATCGCCGATGTGCTGACGCCCGAGATGATACAATCTATGAACGAGCGTCCTATTGTCTTTGCCTTGGCAAATCCCAATCCCGAGATATCTTATGAGAAAGCCAAGGCTTCGCGTCCCGACCTGATATTTGCCACCGGCCGCTCCGATTATCCGAACCAAATCAATAACGTGATAGGATTCCCCTACATCTTCCGGGGCGCCCTCGACGCCCGGGCTACCGGAATAAATGAAGAGATGAAACTGGCGGCCGTATATGCCATCGCATCGTTGGCCAAACAACCGGTTCCCGATGTAGTAAACGCCGCTTACGGGCTGAATCGCATCAAATTCGGCCCCGACTACATTATACCCAAACCTCTCGACCCGCGCCTGCTCATTACCGTAGCGCCGGCCGTAGCAAGAGCTGCTATGAACTCGGGTATTGCCCGGCATCCTATCACCGATTGGAAAGCCTACGAGCACAAGTTGCGCGTACTTATGGGCAACGATAACAAGATGTTGCGTCATATCTATGAAAAGGCTCAAAATTCGCCTCGCAAGCGAGTCGTTTTTGCCGAGGCCAACCATGCCAACATGCTGCGTGCCGCAGTCACAGCTCTGAGAGAGAATATATGCCAGCCCGTACTATTGGGAAATGACGAGTATATAAGCAAACTCGCAGCTTCTATCGGTGTAGATCTCGATGGCCTTGAAATAGTAAATCTGCGCCATCCCAACGAAGAAAGTCGCCGCTTGCGTTATGCGCGTATCCTCACCGACAAACGGCAACGCGAAGGTATTACTTACGAGGAAGCGGTAGAGAAAATGTTCGACCGCAATTACTTCGGTATGATGATGGTAGAGACCGGCGATGCCGATGCGTTTATTACCGGTACTTATTCGAAATATACCGAGACGATACAAATAGCCAAAGAGGTAATAGGCATACGAGAAGGATTCAACCACTTTGGAGCCATGCACATCATCAACTCCAAGAAAGGTACCTATTTCTTGTCCGACACCCTGATAAATCGACATCCCGACACCGATACGCTTACCGATGTCGCTCGTCTGACGGCCGAAGCCGTACGATTCTTTGCACAAGAACCGGTTATGGCGATGGTATCGTATTCGAACTTCGGCGCCGACAAGATAGGCAGCCCCATGCTCGTGCGCAATGCCGTGCGTTATATGCAGGAACACTATCCTGATTTGCCTATCGACGGTGAAATGCAAGTGAGCTTTGCCATTAATAATGAATTGCGAGACAGAAGTTTCCCCTTCAATAAGCTGAGAGGGAAAGACGTGAATACCATTATCTTCCCCAACCTGAGCTCTGCAAACACGGCCTACAAAATGATGCTCGAAATGGGTATTGGCGAAACGATAGGTCCTATACAAATAGGCCTTAACAAGCCCATACACTTTACCGACATCGCCTGTGAGCCCCGCGACATTGTAAATCTTACGGCAGTAGCCGTGTTAGACGCATTGGTGCAGGAGCAAAAGGAGGGGCTGTTGAATAAGTAAGATTTGCCCTGTTGCAACATCTGGTTCCTGAATGTGATACTCTTCGATAATCTCATTATATTTAGTCGGGATTATTGAGGCGTATCACATTCATTACAAGGACTGTTAGCAAAAAACTTTTAATTCTATATGATAAACCTTATTCTTATGACACCAAAAAGTTATTACATGACATTAGGTACACTACTTGCGTTGACGGCATGTACATCCAATCAAAAGATTGAGTATCCTGCCACCGAACGCACTAACGTATGCGACACACTGTGGGGTGTTGCCGTCCCCGACCCTTACAGATGGTTGGAGAACGACACCAGTGAAGCTACTGCCGAATGGGTGCGGGCCGAGAATGAAGTGACAAACCATTATTTGTCGAAGATTCCATTCAGAGAAGGCTTGCGCAAACGTCTGTCGGAAGTGACACAATATGCAACCGAGGGGATTCCCTGGAAGAAACACGGCAAATTCTACTTTTACCGCAACGATGGGACGCAAAACCAAGATATTCTCTACGAAACAGACTCGCTGGGTGCCGAACCGCACGTAATACTCGACCCTAACGAGCTGAGTGAGGATGGAACTGTCGCATTGTCGCAAGTCTCTATATCACCCGACGGGAAATATCTTGCCTATTCGATAGCCCGGAGCGGCTCGGACTGGAATGAGATATATGTTTTAGACCTTCAAAGTCGCAAATTGTTGCCTGACCACATAAAATGGGTGAAGTTCTCGAATATATCGTGGTATGGCAATGGTTTCTATTACAGCTCTTTCAAACCCCAAAAAGGCCAAGAGCTGACCGCGACCAATACATATCATACCATATATTACCACTCATTGGGCAGCGATATTGCCAGCGACAAGAAAATCTATTGTAACGAAGAAAATCCCTACCGTTACGTATCGACCATTGTAACAGACGACAAACGATACCTTGTCATCTTTGAGTCGGACGGCACCTCGGGTATGGCTATATATGCCCAAGATTTGTCGCGCCCCCAATCTCCCATCAAACGTATTGTCGAAGGATATGACAACGAGTATGGATGGGTTGGCGTGCAAGAGGGGCGTTTGCTGATGACAACGAATCATAATGCGCCCAACCATAGATTGGTCTCTATTGACCCGCAACATCCCGAGCCTGAGGCATGGAAAGAAATCATACCCGAACGGGAGCATGTAATAAGCAACGTCGTGATGGGTAATGGCAAGTTGCTGGTAGCCTATACCGAGGATGTAATGAGCCACCTCTATGTATATACTCTTTCCGGCGACAAACTATATGAGGTGGAACTCCCCGGCATAGGCAGTGTAAACGCTATTTCCGCCCAGAAAGATGAGCCCGAGGTATTCTATTCGTTCACGTCGTTTACATACCCGCAAACGACCTTCCGTTTAGACACGGAGAAGAATCAATCGACAAAATACTTTGCTCCCGAGACAGGTTTCGACTCCGATAATTACGAAAGCATACAAGTGTTTTATCAAAGTAAAGATGGTACCCGGATACCGATGACGCTGACTTATAAGAAAGGAATAAAACTCGATGGGAACAATCCTACCTTGTTATATGGCTACGGAGGGTTTACCATATCGCTCAATCCCCGGTTCAACAACACGATGATACCTTTCTTGGAACAAGGCGGTGTATATGCCGAAGCCAACTTGCGTGGCGGTGGAGAATATGGCGAGCAATGGCATATCGCCGGTACAAAGATGCAGAAACAGAACGTTTTCGATGATTTTATCGCAGCTGCCGAGTATCTGATAAACGAAGGATATACCTCCTCGCAACGCCTTGCCATATACGGAGGGTCTAATGGCGGTCTTTTGGTGGGCGCATGTATGACACAGCGTCCCGAGCTTTTTGCCGTAGCAATACCAGCCGTAGGTGTAATGGATATGCTGCGCTATCATAAATTTACAATCGGATGGGGATGGGCCGGCGACTATGGTACAGCCGACGACAACGCCGAGATGTTCAAGTATCTGCTGGGATACTCGCCTTTGCACAATCTGAAACCCGGTACGGCATATCCGGCAACACTTGTCATGACAGCCGACCACGATGACCGGGTGGTACCGGCACACTCTTTCAAGTTTGCCGCCGAACTGCAATATTGCAACGACGGTACCCACCCCACTCTTATACGCATAGACTCTAATGCCGGTCACGGCGCCGGGCGTCCCCGCCATAAGATTATAGATGAGAAAACCGATATGTACTCCTTTATCATGTATAACCTGGGGATGAAACCACACTTCTAAATTTTAACGACCCGTATAAGACAAGAGGGTGCACCGATTTGCAATCAGGTGCACCCTCTTATTTTATTTATACGTTACAAACGTCTATTTTTTCGTCAGCTCAAATCCTATAAGAATACCATCGTATTCGTCTAACAAGGAGAAGATAGAATCCAACGTTGTAATACCCAATTGTCCCACGACAGAGCGGAACAAATCTATGAATTTGTCTATCTCATACAGCAACAACATTTTATTGCCGGAAACTTCGACATACACAGGTGTGGTAGCCAAAGCATAAGAACCTACCTTGACAAATTCCATTTGGAAATAATCTTCTTTCTCTGCTTTACTTACTGTGCCTTTTAGGGGGACCTTACCGAAGGTCATGGTGAAACTGCCGTTTTCATCGAATGTGTAACCAAACGTCGATGCAGAGAAGCCCAACTTTTCATAATAAGGAGCAAGTTTATCCGATATTTGAGAAGCGACTATGGCTCCGCCGGCACTTTTCAAAAAGTTTTCCGATTTAAATTTACATGCCGGTGCTGCATATTGCCATGTCCCTTGCAAATCGGCAACGGTAAGTTCTTCGTTCAAGTCAAGCACTCCACCTAACAAACCACCTATGGCAGAACCTATCCCCGATGTTATGGATTGACTCCCAGAGGTTGTTGTCGACTGGTCTCGATTGCCGATTTTGTTTAACAAGTCACCTAAGCCCGACTGAGCGCATATACTCATCGGTGTTATCAGGGTTAATCCTAAAAACAGACATACTTTTAATGATGATTTCATAATGTGTGATATTTAATGTTATACAAAGATACGACTTAAAACAAATACTCTTTTCTTGGAGATGCTTCTTTTAACGGCAACACAAAGCCAGGATGCTAAAAAATGTCAAATTCGATTTCTGTACACGAACCTTTATACGGAATAAAGGTTATTTGGGTATAAGAAAGAGCTGGAATAGTGTGACAATTATGTAAAACAGGGAAATGGAGGAGCCCCCTGAGTTTCATATCAAGCACATGTTTCTTGGCTCTTTCTTCTTTTAATATCGACTGGCTTCGTTAAAGAAATTCTGTGGATGTACAAAATCGGCAGACAATGATATTGTCCGAAAAGAGATGGCTCGTTAGCTTGTATTAGAATCAATAAAATAGGACTGAACCTTTACAACCTATATAAAGCCCCAGGAGGCTCTTCCATAGGCTTATTTTATTCTATACAATAGCATGGATTATTTGGCAACCAATGGCTGAACTCCTGCGGCAGCTTGTTTCTCCTGTTCTATCTCTTGGTCTATTTTCTCAAATTCCGAGTTGCGACTCTTAAACTCAGGAACAAGCAACTTCATCATTTTCACCATTTTATACGCATCTCCCTTATGCGCCATCTCTATCATGGGTTCTATCGACCGCACAACGGTGTTATATTCATACTGGCGCACTTGTGCTATCATTATTTTCTTATGATAGGTAGCTATGGTTTTTTCTTTGTCGTTGAGCAGCTCCTCGTACAGTTTTTCGCCGGGGCGCAACCCAGTCTCAACGATTTTTATGTCTTTATCGAGCTTCAATCCCGATAGGAGTATCATCCTCTTTGCCAAATCATAGATTTTTACAGGCTTACCCATATCGAAAATAAATATTTCACCCCCTTGCCCCATGCAGCCGGCTTCTAGAACAAGGTTGCAGGCTTCGGGAATAGTCATAAAGTAACGAATAATATCTTTGTGAGTGACTGTTACAGGCCCTCCATGAGCTATTTGCTCCTTAAATAACGGTACTACCGACCCATTTGAGCCCAATACATTGCCGAAACGGGTTGTGATAAAAGCCGTACGCGACAGAGGACTGTTGCGGCGAGACTGGAAGAAAAGCGACTGCACGTATATTTCGGCAATTCGTTTGGAACATCCCATGACGTTGGTAGGATTCACCGCTTTATCGGTAGAAATCATTACGAACTTTTCTACGCCATATTCGAGAGCAAGGTCGGCCACATTGCGGGTTCCGCGCACGTTGGTCAGTATGGCTTCCGTAGGATTGGCTTCCATCATAGGTACATGTTTGTATGCTGCCGCATGGAACACGAAATCGGGATGATATTGCTCGTATGCTTGTCTTACCCGCTCCTTATTCTGTATATCGCCTACAAACAAATGTATCGTTATAGAGGGGTACATAGATTGCATTTCAAGCTGCATGTTATGCATTGGCGTTTCGGCTTGGTCATATAACACGATACTGCCGGCGCGAAACGCAGCTACTTGACGCACCAATTCACTACCGATAGAGCCGGCAGCCCCGGTAATCATCACGACTTTACCCTTTATCATTTTGCTTATTTTGGGATTGTCGGTATGAATAGGTTCACGCCCCAGTAAATCTTCAATCTTTATATTATATACATATTGCGAAATATTCTTATTGCTCTTATCTTGGTCAAACTCCTCAATCTGATTAAGAAGTAACAACTCTATACCCGCTTCAAGGAAGCGGTCGGCAAAACCTTTCTTCATCAGTTCGAGGTGTGTTGCAAGAAAAATCAGTGTTTTGGAATGGTATGCCGCAAAAATTTCGTCTATCTTTTCAAGATTAAAAGGCACGATAGGTATTCCATTTATATCGTCACCTTTCTTAGAGCCTTTCAGCGACAATAATGCAACCGGATTGAAAGCTCCGTTTACCTCATTTTTCAACGCATTGGCCAACACGATAGAATTTATTGCCGAGCCTAACACAATAACCCTCTTACGATTGTTATTGCTATTAATCATTCTATTATAAAGCTCTTTTACAGACAGTCTTACAAGTAATATCAAAGAAAATGAGACAAGGCCAATCTCTATAATATTAATAAATGTAAGCAATTTAACATCAAAGATATGACCGACAAAAGATATGGCCGACAATATCAACGATGCAGAAAGGGTCATTATAAAGACTCGATATGTATCTTCGGGACCGGTATATCTTATGATTCCATAATAGGTCCTGTATATCCGGCACATAATACCATATATAAATACCACAAGTAATGTAGTGAAGGCATTATGCCAATTGAAACGAAATATATCACGACTGTCACCACTATTATCTATAAAAATTATGATGAAACATGATATAAGTACGAGTGTCATATCTATCGCAAAGACAGCCCAGCGAGGGGCACGCGAAGAAAATATTCTCTTCAACAAATGACTTTTAGAAAGAGTATCAAATAAGTTCATAACACAATTCTATCTCTTTGATAACACTGTCCGAGAAAAAAAGTTATCGATTTGCGCCATTTTCTGGGACATACTGTTTAATCTTTTTTTTCTTACAACATAAATTCGTTTAAGAAAACCGACAGATTATACACAGTTATATAATGTGATGAATAGCAATAAATTTAAAGTCCAACTGTCATAATCTACGTAGCTTACCTGAGCTTTTACATACAATAACATGCTCGGGCAAAGATATAAATTTTATATAATTACACAAAGTATGATGTTATTTTATTTATAAATTTGCATTGGCTGTGGAACAAACTATTGATCAGCCTGTATAAGTAGACAATCTATACTCGATGTGCAATCTATTATAATATATTATGCTAAAAACCTTATTGATTGTAGGTGTCGGCAGTTTTACAGGAGGCGTGTTGCGTTATCTCGTATCCAAACTGTTACAAAATATCGGTTCCCAAACATTTCCCATAAGTACCCTTTGGGTCAATCTTATAGGGTGCTTTGCAATAGGCCTCTTTTATGGCTTGTTTGAGCGTAATAATCTTATGAATCCAGACGTACGCCTATTTCTTACAGTAGGACTGTGCGGCGGATTTACTACATTTTCCACCTTCATAAACGAAAGCTACCAGTTGCTTAAAGAGGATAATTTTCTTTATCTCTTTGCTTATACATCTGTCAGCCTCCTGGGCGGATTATTTGTGTTATATATTGGCTACACTGTTATAAGGATGTTTTCATAAGGCAAAATGCGAATGCAACGTAGCCTATTGCCACTATTCTTCTTGCGTGCCAAGTATCTCATGATAGATGCCTATCATTTGCGGTACTATCTCTTTGGCTGAATATCTTTCTATACCCTCGGCAGCACGTTGGCTCAATGATTGTCGTTTCTGAGGGTCTTTATATAGCGATATGATATGTTTACAGAACTGCTCTTTATCATCGAGATTATATAACAATCCAGTTACATTATTCTCAACAAGGTCCTCTATTCCCCTTATACATGTAGCTACTACGGGCAGCTTGCTGTACATTGCCTCTATGATACTCAAAGGCAATCCTTCGCGCCGGCTTGCCGACACGGCTACATCGGCCAACATCATGTAATCGCCGATGCTCCACTTGAAACCTGCAAACACGACATGTTGCTGCAAATGAAGTTCTTTAACTTTGTCGGCAATATTTTCTCTCATTCTGCCGTCACCGCACAAGAGCAATTTACAGCAAGGTATTTCCTTTACAATCTGTTGCAAACACGACAATAGGAAGCAGTGATTTTTCCCAGCAATCAGATTGGCCGTATATATCAGGACAAAATCATCGGGGTGCAGTCCCAGCTCCTTTCGCAACGCTGGTATATGCGACAAATCGGGTTTTATACGCTCCTCGTCATACCCGATTCCTGGCAAGCAGTAGCGTTTGGCGATGCGGGTAAAATGGCGTTCTACTCGCAACGAATCTTCTTTATTGATGGTAACAATGGCATCGGTATATCTTGATAGTAACTGTTCTGCCGGATAATACAACAGCCATGATAACAGAGGGGCTCCCTTATAAAAATGAAATCCGTGGGCCGTATATATCACCTTCGTACCACAAAGGCGGCGAGCTCTTCGAACTGCCAGTCTGCCGATATATGCTCCTACGGGGGTATGGCAATGTACTATATCATATCGAAAGCTCTCTATCTGCCGGGAAAGCATTTTTATTGCTTTCCAGTTTTTCAGGCTAAACGGTGTGCGTTCTACCGGTATATCTATATGTTGGTGAATATAGGGGATATCCTCACCATCGTATGCCGATGCAACATGTACAAGCCATCCTTCATCGACTAACGCTTTAATATATGGTATGAGAAATACTCTTACGAAATAGTCTGATGATGTCACAATAAGAATACTCTTCATCACACTCAACTACATAATATGATGCTATCAAAAATATTTCAGTATCAAATAGGAATGTCCTCCTATAAACAACGCTATCATTACCACCATGAAATACATCAAGGCAAAAATAGCCAATTGTTTTTGTTCACTCTGTTTGAAACGGAAATTATTGATGACATATCCACCTGCTATGGCTAAGAATGGAACAAAACAAAAAGCGTATCTCGATACTGTACCGCCTGTAATAAATGCCGGCACACAATATGCCATTGCCGCAGCCAATGCAAACATAGATAATCTTATACCCCCTTTGCGGAACCAATAGAATACAAAATAAGCGGCAATCGGTATAGCGGCAGCGTACCACAAATAGCTTTGTCGTACATACCATGTAGAAAGCGGCAAACCGGCTTGCGGAGCAACTGTCTCAAAGGGGAACGGTATCATAAACTGTACCACTACACAGATGGGCAACAATATAAACCGCAGCCATAAAGGATATGTGTGATACGGGCCTATAATATATTCGTAGGGAAGCTGGCTATTCCCATCGATATACTCTACCGAGTGTCGCGGATGTACATAGATTTTCACAAAATCATTTGTACCCCAATAGCTCATTGTAATAGAGCCTATCCATATAAATGCAATTATTGCAACTACGATAGCAACAACGGGCTTTATATCTTCTTTCTTGAAACGGGGCAAATATACGGCAGCGACAAAGAAGAAGAGTACATATAGATATGTAACACGCATCATTGCCAGTATAATGATTCCTACCGCTAATAGCAAACCATACTTTTTGCATTTATATCTGTCGCGCAATGCGTATAATCCGCATACAGCCGATACCAATCCGAATATGATAAATGGTTCTTTCGACACTATTGTAGCAGTAGCAAGTATACTGGGGATAAACGCAATAAGGCACATTGCATATCCTCCGATTTTGGTCGCTTCCTGGTTGCTGGGAAGTATAAAAGATACCGTCCTTGCAATAAGCACCATACTGCATAAGAGCAGGAATATATTGAATATCATGGGATATGCAATGTCGGTAATGCCCATTTTCACCCAAAGTGCCAAGAATAATGGATAGCCCATATAGGAAACCACAGGCGAATGGGCCCCTACCGTTCCGTTGGCCACATCACGGGACATTTCGTAGAACGACCGCGCATCATTGAGCAAATGCGGAGAATCGAGTGTCCCCAACCGCATAACAGATTGCCAATAGTTGAGAATAAAGAAAATCGCCATCGAGAAAAACGCTATGCACAACGCAATGTGCCCCGACGTCGTGTAATATGACGAGTTTCTATATATATAGCGTGGTATGATAAAGGCCAACATCAATGCAATCCATAGCAACAGCCCTTTTACTTTAATGAATATAAGCAGAGGTATCAATATAAGCCCTGCCATCAACAATATATCACGATTCTTTATGTTTCGGAAGAGTTTCACGGAGAAAAATTTTTATTCATCACAAATGTATAATATTTTTTATATTGGGAATATTAAATATGCTTAAAAATAAAAGAGAATAAAAATCGGAATACTTAGTATCAAAAAAACAAAATATGCTTATATTTGCAGCGGTTATTTTGCGACTAGACTTTATATATAAGAATATCAGAAACTATCAAACTTATTGGATATGAAACTAAGAACCTTCTCCATTCTTGGGCTTGCAGTGTTTTTTTGCATTTCATGCTCCCAGGAAAAAGAGAATTCGGGCGTAGGGCATGGTAGTTTTACGCTTTCTCTTAAACCCGATTATAACGTAATCCCGGTATTGCGAAGTTCCGATACCGAGTCGTCGGAAACCCCCTCGGCCGATGATTTTACCATCAGGCTGACCACAGAAGACGGAAGTTACAGCAAAGAGTGGAGCAGCCTTGCTGATATCCCCGCCGATGCCACCTTCGACACAGGTTATTACACTTTGTATGCCTATTACGGCAGTTTAGAGAACGAAGGATTCGGCACTCCGTTTTATCACGGCGAGACACAATTTTCCATACGCGATGGAGAAAACACTCCGGTAGATGTGACCTGCTCACTGGGGCATGTAAAAATCAGCATTGAGTATAGTGAGGCATTCCGCAAGTATTTTGCCGCATACGAAACGACTGTACACACCGTAGGCGGGAAAGAGGTCGTATTTGCACAAGATGAAACACGCAGCGCATACGTTCGCCCCGGCGACATATCGCTGAAAATAGCTCTTACCAAACCAAACGGCGTAGCAGCGACATACGAGCCGGCCAAGATTATCGGCGCCACAGCCAAACAACATTATATAATAACGTTCGATGTCAGCCAAAGCGTAGGAGCAGCCGTTGTCTCTATCACATTCGACAGCAATACCGAGGTAGAGCCTATCACGATAGATGTGTCGGACGAAGCGATGTCGGCCCCTGCTCCCTACTTTGTATTAGATGGAGTTACTCCCAACGGGACTCTGGAACTGCAAGAATGCGAGGCTCCCGAATCGGGAAATGTAGGCGTAATGGTAACGGCACGTGGCGGTTTGGCAGGTTGCACGCTGACGACACAATCTACCTACCTTCAATCATTGGGATTTCCTTCGGAAGTTGATTTGACAGCCTTGAATGCCGAAGAACTTGTTGCCATAGAAAATGCTGGTTTGGTAATAAAAGGTTTTGGCAGCAACAAAGATATGATAGGCTACATCGATTTTACCAAAATGCTATCCCGCCTGCAAATAGCCGAGAATGGTGACGCCGACCATATCTTCACTGTATCGGCACGCGATGTCAATGGGAAAGTATCGGACGCACCTGTGACATTTACGATTCACAATACACCGTTGCAACTCAGTATGAGCAACATCGATGATGTAATATTGGGAACAACCGATGTAAATATCCCCTTGCAGTTCAGCGGCAAAGATGTGTCACAGTTGCAAATCATGCGGCTTGAATCGGCCTCTACATGGGTACCTATCCCCTATGAAGTGCTTTCAGAAAACGGCACGACATACAACTTACAGGCAAAATTGCCCGAAGGGAACAAGTCCCAAACCTTGAAGGCTGTATATAAAGGAGTAAAAGAGTCGGAAGCAAAGAGCGTAAACATAACCGTACCGTCATACAGGCTTGTAGCCAACGACTATGATATATGGAGCAACCACGCGACATTCAGTGTAAAAGCCGACGATACCTCTTATCAAGAAACAATCGAGCAATATATTACTATCTATATGCAAAATGGCAGCGAATGGGAACAGGCAAACTATACGGCCCATGCCGGTGCATATAGTATTACAGGATTGAATGCCGGAACGACCTACAATCTGAAAGGAAGTTGCTTGGCAGACAGAAGCGATTTGGAAACAAGCAACTCATTGGAAATAACTACGGAAGCTGCTCTGTCGCTACCCAATGGAGAGTTTGAGGAGTGGACAACCCTATATTCTGAAACCATCAATAAAGGCGGACGTTATGGCAAGGTTGCCGGATGGCAACAAGAGACTGCCACCGTAACATCGAGCGAACCCAATGGTTGGAGCACGGTAAACCGCAAGACAGTGCCTACATCGCCACAAACCAAAAACACATGGTATATGGTACCATCGACCTTGCCGGCAACAGGATTGAATGGCAATGGCGTACTGCTGAGAAATGTAGCGTGGGACAATGCAGGAGGAACGCCTCCCGAAGGCCACTGGGGATTCCTGACAGAATCATTAGAGTCGCTGACGCCTCCCACAATACAAAATCGCAGTGCCGGCAAGCTCTTCCTGGGTTCATACAACTACGACCATGCTACTGCAACAGAAACATATAACGAAGGAATAGAATTCACCTCTCGTCCCGGCAAGCTCACCGGATATTACAAATACACCGCAAGCGGCAACGATGCCAACGGCGTAGTCACCGTAGTTGTAGAATATCGCGGCAACGGCGAAACAGTAACCCTTGCGTCATACCAAGCAGCATTAACCCCGACCAACGTATATACGGCATTTGAGGTGCCTCTCACATATACCGATACGAGTCACAAAGCAACGCATCTGAGGGTAATGTTCTCTTCATCGAATCACGCTTCGTACAATCAGGCCGAAGAGTCTTCTCAAATATCTACTGTCGATAACAGAGGCGCAGCCATATCAGTAGGCAGCGAATTATATATCGACAATATAAATCTCGAATATTAATAAATAACGAAATATACCTCATGATGAGAAAGATATTAAACATATTTCTTATAGCTGCCGCATGTATGTTATTGTCATGCAATAAGGAAAATATAGTCTATCCGGCAGGCGGAAATACCGGAACCATCGATTTGAGTTCCATCGCACTTACCTGCAATACCGAAGAAACGGTATTGCGCAGTGGCGAAAATACCGACATACAGAATTATATCGTCAGCATATATAACCAGCAGAATGTGTTGCAAAACGAATGGAAATACAATGAAATGCCCGAGGTGCTCACATTATCGGCCGGTGAATATGTATTGAAGGTAAAATCGCACGAGCCCGTCGATGCAGCATGGGAAGCACCATACTACTATGCCGAAAAGAATTTTACTATCGTTGCCGACCAAATGACGGTCATAGGCGATATAGTGTGTGTACTGAGCAACGTAAAAGTAACGGTAGAGTATAGTGAGGACTTATTGGCCGTATTGGGTGAGGGTTGCAAAGTAAATGTCGGGCTCGGGCTGGGTACGCTCGATTTCGCTATCGACGAAACCCGCGCCGGATACTTCACCGTCAAAGAAGAGAGCAACAGAATATATGCCTATTTTACAGGCCCGATAGATGGATATGTAGACACGATATATCGTGAAATAGATAATGTAAAAGCCGGCGAATGGCGCATTCTGCGTTATTCGTTGAAGTCTCCCGAACCCGGCGAACCGGCAAACGGCAGCTTTACACCTTCGCTTCAAGTAGATGTTACCTGTTTTATCGTAGAACAAAACATAGAGATTCCTGTTGAAGAAGATGTGATAGATGACCCAGAACCGTCGGAGCCCGACACTCCCACCCCACCGCCTTCGGATGAGGAAGGCCCGGTAATTACGGCGACTACATTCGACATCAGTGAGCCGCAGATAGTGACCGATGATCTTATCATAAAGATTATGGTAACCAGTGAGAACCCCTTGTCAGGATTTACAGTAGATATTGAGTCTACTACACTTACGGCCGATGAGTTGGAAAGCGTAGGCTTGTCGACACATCTCGACCTGGCTAATCCCGGCGAATTGAAAGAGAATCTTCAAGGTCTCGGCTTCCCCGTAGAAGACCAGGTAGTAGGACAAAACGAGTTGTCGTTTGACATCACCCAGTTCTCCACTTTGTTATCGGCTCTCGGTGCCGGTACGCACAAATTTATAATGACAGCTACCGACAATAAAGATAATGTAACCACAGAGACATTAACCCTCATTACTCAATAACGATGAATAGATTTAAGTTGAAAAAATATCTGCCCATATTGTTTATAGCCGGCATTTGCTGCTTATGCTCATGCCGCGACGATATACAAGAAAACGGTGACGGCACATTGGCGTTGAGAATGAGTATGGCCGTACCGGAAACATCCTCAAAGCCCGATGCAGCAACAGCCGAGAGCCAAATGCTGGCTGACAGTTGCCGTGTAAGAATCTATGGCAGCAAAGGCCTGGTACGCTATTACAAAGGATTGGATAATATGCCGAGTGAATTATTGCTGGCTGCCGGAGACTACCGGATTGACGCTGTCAGTGGCGACTCGGTAGCAGCAACGTTCAAAATAGGCTATTATAAAGGCAGTAGTGATAATGTAAATGTAAAGGCCGGCAGCACTACGACTACTACCGTGGTATGCAAGATTGTGAATACCTTGGTGACCGTAAACTTCACGGACCAACTGAAAGAGGTGCTGAGCAATTATGAAGTGACAGTAGCAAGCAGTGCAGGCTCACTCGTTTATACACAGCAACATGTCGACTCGGTAGGCTATTTCATACTGCCGGCTAACGAGACGCAACTCAGTTGGACCATCACAGGAGAGTCTAACGATGGCAAAGCATACACCCAGTCGGGTACGTTGCAAAATATAAAGCCTGCCACAAAGTATGCGCTTACGTTCAATTATAACGAAACGGAATATACCATCGGTGGCGCATATTTCAACCTCACGGTCGACGAATCGGCCATAGAAGAGGTGGAGAACATCACTATATATAAACGCCCCGATATAACAGGCGACGGATTTGATATAACGAAACCTTTGGCTTTTGAAGTTAATGCCGGGACAGAGACTGTCATTTTGGTTGATGCAACCTCAGCGCTATCATCACTGATTGTGTCCGGCAATCAAATGCAGGCCATGGGCTTGCCGGAGAACACTATCGACCTCTATTCGGCAACCGAAGATGTACTCTCGTTATGGGAAACCGCAGGGCTCTCCTATTCTTACAAGTATATCGAGAACCGGGATATATCGAATGCGCGCATCGTTTTCTCTGAAACTTTGATGAAAAGTTTGGCCGAAGGCACTTATGAGATTACCATACACGCATCGGATATGCAAGGGAAAGAGTGGACAGAAACACTCGTCATCTCCGTATCGAATGCAATGGTATTGACACAAGACCCTCTGAGAAGTGACATATGGGCTCATCGGGCAACCCTGAGAGGCCAGCTGCTGAGACAGACATCCGACCCGATTGTATTCCAATATAAGAAAAGCGGCGAATCGGCATGGAATACCGTAGAAGTCACAATGGGCGAGTCGGATATCTTTACGGCCGAACTAACCAGACTCGAAGCTGCTACCACCTACCAATACCGAGCCGTATGTGGTGATATAGCCTCGACAATGATAGCAACATTTACGACAGAGAGCGAATTTGTCATACCCAATGCCGGATTTGAGAATTGGCATCAGTATGACAATGTATGGCTGGTATATGGCGAAGGCGAAGAAATGTGGTGGGATACCGGCAACCACGGTTCGTCTACCATGGGTATCAATGTCACTACACAAGATTCCAGCATCAAAAATAGCGGAGCATACTCCATTAAGATGGCTTCGCAATTTGTGGGCCTCTTTGGAAGTATCGGAAAATTTGCCGCCGGAAACGTATTTGCCGGTTCTTATGTAGGCACTGATGGTACGAATGGTATATTGGACTTTGGCAGGCCTATATCTTCGCGCCCATCGCAACTGAAAGGATACTACAAATATATTGCAGGTGAAGTAGATTATTCCGAAACCGACGAGTTACCCGTAGGAGCTACCGACAAAGGCAACATATATATCGCCATCGGCGACTGGACAACACCTGTAAGGATAACGACCAAAGATAAAAACATCTTCAACAAGAATGATGAGCACATAATAGGTTTTGGCGAGATTGTTCCGGATGCCAATACACCCGGCGACGGTTTGATACCGTTTACCATCAATATCGACTATCGCGCTTATGACCGCATCCCCACTTACATAGTGATTGTTGCTTCGGCAAGTTATTATGGCGACTTCTTTACAGGAAGTAGCAGTAGCGTATTATGGCTCGATGACTTGGAACTTGTTTATGAATAATGATAAGATGAAAAAAGGTTTTTGTGTTATAATGTTTCTGCTGGGTGTCGTCACAGCCACCCATGCAGAGATACTGCCCAAAGACTCTACCCAAACCAGGGGCTTGAAGCAATATACCTTTGTACCCAAAGGACAATGGATTATAGGCGGTACCGTTTCGTATACCGAGATGAGTGGAAACAACTATCAGTTTCTTGTCATCGAAGGCATCAACGGAAACGGTTACAGCTTCAATGTCAGCCCCATGTTTTGCTACATGTTTGGCAACAACATAGGTGCCGGAGGGCGCTTCTCATATGACCGCTCTCTCATCAAGCTCAACTCGGCAGAGATAAATTTGAGCGACGACACGAAATTCAACATCAATGACCTCTACCGTCTGGGACACAATTACTCGGGTATGGCTATACTGAGAAATTATATCAGTATAGGCAACAATATGCGTTTTGGCCTGTACAACGAGACTCAGTTGCATATAGGCGGCGGAGAAAGCAAGATAGTCAGCGGCTCGGGAGAGACGGTTGAAGGTACCTTCGAACGCAATTTTTCAGTCGGTATAAATCTTGCGCCGGGTATTACGGCATTCATCAATAACTTCATGGCGATAGAGCTCAACGTGGGATTGCTCGGATTTAAGTATTCCAGCAATACTCAGGCTACCAACCAAGTGTATATGGGAAAAACCAACAGCACCTCGGCAAGTTTTCAAATCAACCTGTTCTCTATCGGTTTAGGGTTAGCTTTTTATATCTGATATGGCGATGAAACGGACCAAGTATATATTCGTATTGCTGACGGCATTATGTGCCAATATCGTATGGCCTGCTTTTGCCGTCGAGACCGGACAGCAAACGATAGCCGCCGATACTACGCTCTCCACAGATAAGAAAAAAACGAGAGTATTCGACCGCGGACTAACCAACTATGTGCTTATTCCCCAAAAGGAATGGATATGCGGACTGACGGCCTCTTACATGGGATATAACAGCGACGACAGCGATATAGCCCTTATCATCAAAGACTTTAATTTTACAGGCTCTTTATTCGGAATACATCCTTTTGTAGGCTACTTTATAAAAGACAATCAATGTATTGGTGTCAAGCTGGGATATTCGAGCCTGTCGGCCGATTTGAATAATTTTAACTTAGACATTATGGAAGATTTGGATATTTCGCTTTCAAATCTTACCTATTCGGCACAATATTATTCGGCCGGAATCTTCTACCGCACCTACGTAGGTATCAGTCCCAACGGGCAATTTGGCGTTTTCAACGAAACGAGCCTCAATTTTACCAGCGGGACCAGCATCTTTGCCAGAGGATTGGACGAGAACCGCAAAGAGTCGCGAACTTTGTCGACCGAAATTTCGTTAGGTCTCAGCCCCGGTATATCGGTATTTATATTCGACAATATAAGTGCCAACGTATCTGTGGGTATCTTAGGATTGAATTATCGGCAAAGCAAGCAATATACCGATAATGTAGAGACCGGAAGCTATAAATCAAGTGCTGCCAACTTCAAAATAAATATTCTCAATATCAATATAGGCATTACGGTGCATATATAAAAAGCTATTTCATGAACAAATATACTACACAATACTTCATCTCGATAGGTGTTATATGTATTGCCTCTACATTGAATGGCTGCATCGAGAATGATATCCCCTACCCCCATATCCCGGCACAGATACTCTCTATCGAAGCCGAGGGTATGGTTCAGGCTCCCACGATTAACAACGATTCTCGCACGGTATCGCTCTTGCTGGCCGACACGGTAGACCTGCAAAAAGTAACCATTACCCATGTAGAGATGACTGAAAAAGCCAAGGCGAGCCCTTCTATCACTGGTGTACACGACTTTACATCACCGCAGGAGTTTGTTTTGAGCATCTATCAAGACTACACATGGACTATCTCGGCTTCCCAAAATATCGAAAGGGAGTTTATCGTGAAAAATCAGGTAGGCAATGCCGTGATAGAGGCCGTAAATAAGCGGGCACGGGTATTTGTCAGTGAACATACAGACCTTACGAATGTAGAAATAATAAGTCTCGTATTAGGCCCACAAGGGATCACGACCTACACTCCTGCCCCCGAAGAGTTGCGCGACTTCTCAAACGGGCCGCGTAAGATTACTGTAAAGTATCATAATATTACAGAGGAGTGGACTCTGTACGTCGTGCACACAAGCAGCAACGTATCGCTCTCCTCGGTAGATGCCTGGACGTGTGTCGCATGGTTATATGGCAGCGGACTGGAACAAAATGAGAATCGCTTCGAGATAAAGGAGGCTGCCTCCGACACATGGAGTGTAGTACCCGATGAATATATGATATCGAAAGGCAGCAGTTTCGCAGCTCGCGTACCTCACCTAAAACCCAATACCGAATATGTGGCACGTGCTTTCATCATAGGCGAAACGAGTAACGAAATAACCTTTACGACCGGCCCCGAAGTAGAGTTGCCCAACGGCAGCTTTGACGAATGGTGGCTCGATGATAAAATATGGCAACCTTGGGCAGAAGGCGGCACCCGGTGGTGGGATACCGGCAACCAAGGCGCCGCGACATTGGGCGAATGCAACTCTGTCCCCACAGATGATGCCGTAGAAGGCCTTGCCGCAAAACTACAAACTCGCTTTGTAGGTATTGCCGGCATCGGCAAGCTGGCCGCAGGAAATATCTTTGTGGGCGAATTTGGAGGCGTTGAAGGTACCAACGGAATTATCTATCTGGGACAACCCTTTACATACCGTCCTACCAAACTCAAAGGCTACTACAAATACACCGGCGGTACGATAGATTATACCAACAGCCTGCACAGCGATATTAAGGGTAACCCCGACAGCTTATTGATTTATATAGCCTTAGGCGACTGGGACGACCGTGTAGAGGTGCGTACCAACCCCAACAATCGTAAACCGTTCGACCCCAACGACCCACATATTATCGCCTATAATCAATTTGTAAGCGAGCAATCAAGCACCGAATATCAACCCTTTGAGCTCGAATTTGAGTATCGTTCTACAAGCCGCATACCTACCTATATCATCGTGACAGCTACCAGTAGCCGATATGGCGATGAATTTACGGGCAGTACAACGAGCGTGCTTTACGTTGACGAGTTTTCGCTCGAATACGATTACGATTGACAGGCATATATAACCATCAATAATGGCTGCTCTATGGGCGACACGACCCGGAGCAGCCATTGTTGCTTTATGACAACTCCCTGCCGTGTGCCATACTCGCAATGGTCGCAGCCTTTCTGTCTTACAACCAGCTACCGTATTGCGACACGCAAATATCTTCTTACTTCCCTGCCGGTATATTAGACAGGCGCGTTCCATACAATAGGCCCAACCATGCGTCTCTTGCCACAATCTTCTCGCCTGCGATGTACAAAGAAGATAGGGCTGTGTCGTAAAATTACGACACAGCCCTATCGTGCGAACTGTATGTATATACTATTTCTTGATGTTAGGCAATTCGAGCCCGTATCCCTTGCGTTTATCTTCTATCTTCAACCAAAGGCCCAGCAGCAATGCCAAGAATCCCAGTGAAGCAAACAACAGCATGGGTACCGTATAATTATATTCCAAGGGATTGGTTACCCCGGGATTGGTCGATACCAATACCGAGCCGATTATCATCGGGAACGAATAGAGGCCTATATTCTGTATCCAGAATATCACGGCGTATGCCGACCCCAGCAGCTTGCTGTCGACCAGTTTGGGAACCGAGGGCCACAATGCGGCAGGCACCAGCGAGAAAGATATACCCAACAGAATAATACCTAAATAGGCTATTACCGTAGATTGCGTAACCGGCAGTAACAAGGCAAATGAAAGGTGGCATACAATCATCAGAATAGCACCGAAGATGAGCATGGTGGCGCCTTTACCCCTGCGGTCTAAGAAGTTGCCCAAGAACGGTGTTATGGCTGCCGCACCTAACGGGAATACAAAAAATACCTGCCCGGCTTGCTCTGCGGTATATCCCAAGTTGCATTGCAACATATTGATGGCATATTTTTGGAAAGGGAATATGGCCGAATAATAAAGTACGCAGAGCAACGATACAATCCAGAAGACTTTCGACGAGAGAATCTTGCCCAAATCGCTCACTTTGAAGGGGTCGTCTTTCTCCTCTTCGGCACCTTGCTCATCGAGCTTCTTGTCCATAAAGGCGTATACGATAAACGATATGAGTCCTATCAACAATAACAATACGGCTATGGCTACCGGACGCGAAACGCTGACCGGAACTATGTTGGCAGCAACAGGAGCACCCAATACTACGACAGCGACACCAATGCGGGCTATTGCCATCTCTACGCCCATGGCAAGAGCCATCTCCTTGCCCTTAAACCACTTGACGATACCGCGCGATACCGTGATACCGGCCATTTCTACACCGCAGCCGAATAGCATGAAACCTATGGCCGACATCTTTGCCGATGCAGGCATTCCTTCGTAGAACGGTGTTACATTCCACCATGCGTTGGGCAGATTGAGAGCGTTTTGCATGAATTTCTCGATGCCGCTTCCTATAAACATGTCGCTCACAGCAAAATAATTGATAGATGCGCCACACAACATGACGGCGCCCGACAATATTGCCGTGAAACGCACACCCATCTTGTCGAGGATAATTCCGGCAAAGATCAGGAAGAATACAAATACATTGAGGAAGGTCTCGGAGCCCGCATAGCGGCCGTATGCAACGGGGTCCCATCCGCGTTGTACTTGCAGTAATTCTTGCAGCGGCGAGAGAATATCCATAAAGATATATCCGAAGAACATCGCCGATGCCAATAACACCAATGCCGTCCACCGAGCGGCGGGCGAGTCACTGATTTTCTTTTGAATAGCTTCTTTCATAACATTATTTATATATTGATTCAATTATCCAGTTACTTATTTCGCCTTTCGAGACACACCACATTCTCTACATGATGGGTATGCGGGAACATATCGACCGGCTGTACGGCTGCGACACGATACATATCATCGAGCAGCGACAGGTCTCTTGCCTGTGTGGCCGGATTACAACTTACGTACACGATGCGTTGCGGCGCGGCATACCGGATGGCATCTACAACATCTTCGTGCATACCGGCCCGCGGCGGATCGGTGATGATGACATCTGGCCGTCCGTGTTGCTCTATAAACTCGGCCGTGAGCAGGTCTTTCATATCGCCGGCGTAGAACAAAGTATTCGATATGCCATTGTAGGCAGCATTCGATTTGGCATCTTCTATGGCCTCGGGGACATATTCTATACCTACTACCTGGCGAGCCTGTCGCGACACGAAATTGGCTATCGTACCTGTACCGGTGTATAAATCATATACCAGCTCATTGCCTGTCAGCTGAGCAAAGGAACGCACTACCTTGTAGAGCTCGTATGCCTGCTCCGAGTTGGTCTGATAGAATGATTTAGGACCTATCTTGAAGCGCAAGCCCTCCATCACTTCTATAATGTAGTCGCGCCCCTTGAAGCAAATCACCTCCTGGTCGGTAATGGTATCATTGGCTTTATGATTTACTATATAGAGCAACGATGTAATCTCGGGGAAGGTATCGGCAATATGCTGCATCAAGTCGGTTATGGCATCTGTGCGGTTTTCATAGAAAACGACAATAAGCATCACCTCGCCGGTTGTCGTAGTGCGCACAATAAGATTACGCATCAGGCCGCTTTGCGCCCTCAAATCGAAAAACTCCAAACCTTTTTCAATGGCATATGCCCGTATGTCGAGTCTGATACGATTGGATATGTCGTCTTGCAAGCCGCAATATTTTATGTCCAAAACCTTGTCGAACATGCCGGGGATGTGAAATCCCAAGGCATTGCGGTCGGTATATACGATATCATCGTTCATTTGCTCTGGAGTCAGCCATGAACGGTTTGAGAACGTATATTCCAGTTTATTGCGATATGCCCGTTGCCGCGCCGACCCTTTGATGGGCATTATATCGGGCAAGGCTATCTTGCCTATCCGCACCAGATTGTCTTCTACCTGCTGTTGCTTGAATTGTAACTGATATTCGTAGGGCAAATGCTGCCATTTGCATCCGCCGCACACGCCGAAATGGGGGCAAAACGGCTCTACCCGCAACGGCGACGGACGATGTATGTTGGCAATACGAGCCTCGGCATAATTTCGTTTTTTACGGATTATTTGCAAATCGGCGACATCACCCGGAGCGGCAAAAGGCACAAATATAACCTTATCATCCACCCTGCAAACAGCTTTTCCTTCGGCAGCCACCCCTGTAATCTCTACATTCTCTATGAGTGGCAATGGTTGTTTTTTTCGTGTCAAAAGTATGTGATATTAATAAATACAAATTCGCTCAAAGTTAGGCATATTTTTCGACCTACAACTATACAGAACGCAAAAAAATGCGTCTTACAAAAATTATTGCCAATATGTGTATGGGAACTAATTATTTATTCTATCTTTGCTTCACATTATAAAATCGTTAAAAACCTTAATATCATTTTTCAGAATGAAAAGAGTTTATACATTTGGTAACGGTCATGCCGAGGGGCGTGCCGATATGAAAAATTTATTAGGAGGGAAAGGCGCCAATTTGGCAGAGATGAATTTGATAGGCGTTCCCGTGCCTCCCGGATTTACAATCACTACCGAAGTATGCACAGAGTACAATCAACAAGGTAAAGATGCAGTGGTAAAACTTATCGAAGAAGATGTACGCAAAGCCATTCACCATATAGAGGAGCTTACAGGCACTAAATTTGGCGACGATTCGAACCCGTTGTTGGTTTCGGTGCGCTCGGGAGCTCGCGTATCTATGCCCGGTATGATGGACACGGTGCTCAACCTTGGCATGAACGACTCGGCCGTTGAAGCATTGTCGCGCAAGTCGGGCAATCCCCGTTTCGCATGGGATTCTTACCGCCGTTTCGTACAAATGTATGGCGATGTAGTATTGGGCATGAAACCCAAAAGCAAAGACGATATAGACCCCTTTGAAGAGGTAATGGAAAAAGTAAAAGAGGAGAAAGGCATTACCCTCGATACCGAGCTCAATGTCGATGACCTCAAAAAACTGGTTGTACTCTTCAAGAAAGCGGTCAAAGAATATACAGGCAAAGACTTCCCCGACTCGCCGTGGGAGCAACTGTGGGGAGCTATATGCGCCGTATTCGACAGCTGGATGAACGAGCGCGCCATCATATATCGCCGCATGAATCAGATACCCGAGGAATGGGGTACGGCTGTCAACGTACAAGCTATGGTATTCGGCAACATGGGCAACACATCGGCTACCGGTGTAGCATTCACCCGTGACGCCGCCACCGGCGAAGATATCTTCAACGGCGAGTATCTGATAAATGCACAAGGCGAAGATGTGGTTGCCGGTATACGCACCCCGCAACAAATCACCATCGAAGGCTCGCGCCGCTGGGCTGCACTGCAAGGTATCAGCGAAGAAGACCGCGCAACCAAATATCCCTCACTCGAAGAGTCGATGCCCGAGTGTGCCAAACAGCTGATAGAGACCCAGCAGAAACTCGAAGACTACTTCAAGGATATGCAAGACCTTGAATTTACCATACAAGACGGCAAATTGTGGTTGTTGCAAACCCGCAACGGCAAACGCACGGGCGCAGCCATGGTAAAAATAGCCATGGACATGCACCGCGCCGGCATCCTCGACGAAAAGACCGTCTTGAAACGCATGGAAGCCGACAAACTCGACGAGCTGCTCCACCCCGTATTTGACAAAGCCGCTCTGAAACGCGCCAAAGTCATTGCCAAGGGCTTGCCCGCATCACCGGGTGCAGCTGCCGGACAAATCGTATTCCACGCCGACGATGCCGAAGCATGGCACGAGCGTCGCAAACATGTAGTAATGGTACGCATAGAGACTTCGCCCGAAGACCTGCGTGGTATGAATGTAGCCGAAGGTATCCTCACAGCCCGTGGCGGTATGACATCGCACGCTGCCGTTGTTGCTCGCGGTATGGGCAAATGCTGCGTATCGGGTGCCGGAGAAATAAAAGTAGACTACAAGGCACGCACCGTAGAAATGGGCGGCAAAGTATATAAAGAAGGTGACTGGATTTCGCTCAACGGCTCTACCGGCGAAGTTTATGAAGGACAAGTACCTACGGTAGAACCAGACCTCAGCGGCGACTTCGCCTCTATTATGAATCTGGCCGAGAAGTATACCAAGGTAGACGTTCGCACCAATGCCGACACCCCCAAAGATGCAGCCGTAGCACGTCGTTTCGGCGCCAAAGGTATAGGCTTGTGCCGTACAGAACACATGTTCTTCGAGGGCAACCGCATCAAAGCCATGCGCGAGATGATTTTGGCCAAAGACGAGGACGGCCGTCGTGTAGCGCTCGCCAAACTGTTACCCATGCAACGG
>UQMR01000030.1 GCA_900542255.1 uncultured Porphyromonadaceae bacterium | reverse complement strand
AGGGAATATGGCTTTTGCTGGGTCGCGAGGCGTATTGTTACCTGGCGATAGAGCGTATCAACGACTATGTTTATGAGGCTCGTTACACGCATCGCATCGTGCTGTGGTTCGATATCAATGTGGCAGACCTCTACACCTACCCTTCGGGCATGGTGATGGGCTATCTCGAACAAGACCTTACAAACCAAACGCGTCGCATCACGCTATACGACGTATCGTTTTGGAATCGGTGGTTCTATTGGCAAATACCGGCGGTGACTGCAACCGCACACCTGTCGGGCGACCGCACCCTGATTATGCTCGACGACGTACCCCGCCGGTGGAAAGGAGACGGGCGATGCGGGCTGAAACGTATATATCCCGTGCGTTCATACGAAGAGACGCCCTACCAGGTACGCTATTTGTAACGGCTCCTCGCCGCTTCATAGTTTTACAAAGATATAGCGATAGCCATTATATTCGAGCTTCATATTGCGTTTGTTGAGTTCCTCTATGACAAATACGGGCGAAATCTCGCCGATGTGCAACGAGGCCAGGTCGTGCAGCATTTGCCGCTGTTGCTCCTCGGTGGTTGCATCGGTACCGTTGTGGTTGAGAAAGTTACATTGCATAAGCTGGTCGGTGCGGGTATAGAGGCCTGTAAAAAGCGTATAGTCGTATGATGTATAATCTACCCGCCGCACCTGGAATACGTCGGCTTGGAATGCCATGAATATCGTGTCACACTCCTCTACGGTTGTGCCGTCGGTAATCTCCTCTAATCTCCATATCCCGAAGAGGTCGCCTATGTACCCTTCGTTTTGCGTGCAAGACGCCAATGTCGATAATATGATGAGCGTGGCGGCAAAAATGATATTTCTTTTCATGTTGAAGTTCTATTTATGAGTGTCGCTTTTCTTGAATCGGAAGAGTGAGCCGCTTTTCACGACGCTGAGGCTCACGCCTACGTTGTCGCCAGTCATATTGCCGGCATCAACAGCCACGGCCCCACAGAAGCTCCAACCCTTCAACCGCTGCGGTGTGTAACGGCATTCTATCAGCATCGCACCTTGCCGATAGGTAGAACGGGCAGGAATAAAGGGGGTGCCCAGCGAGATGCGATACGATGCCATGAGACGATACTGCCACTCATCGTCGAAGAAGCCTCCTATGGCGAAGTGTCCGCCGCGTACGCGGGTGTATAAAAATCGGAGGTAGCCGTCGGTGTTGTACATGATAGAGGGCGACATGGGCGTACCCATACCGAACCCGTTGTGCTGCCATCCGTTGAAAAAGAAGTTGTTATAATAGTCATCGCCCCCCGACACGCGCGAAGTGACGGGCGTACCCGGCCGGTCGTTGGGCTCCCACGGTATGGCTCCGCTTTGATTGGTAAGGTCGAGATACTCTATAACGGCATCAGTAACAAGGCGTTTGCCCTCTTTGTGATATGACAAACCCCACAGGCCGTCCCATCCGTTCAGTTTACCCATACCCGACCCATCCTCGTAGAGCCATTGCGTGTAGAATTTCAGGTATGAGTTGTCGCGGAAGTTATATTGCAGCGCCAGGTCTATGGAGCCTACATGGTTGCCATATACATACAATTGGTCTCCCATAGAGGTCGACTCGTCGCCGGCACCCGGAAGAAACGCCTGCAAGAAGGCTTTGAGGTTGGTCGGTGAATGCTCTACGCTCACAATCTCACCGTTGCGATAGGTGGTTTTGGTGCCCCCGAACTGCACACCATCCTCTATGCCGATGGTGAATACGAGCGGCTGGTGGGGATTGGTCCTGAAAAAGAGCGATTTGTAATGATAGTAGACACCGGTAGTGAGA
This sequence comes from uncultured Porphyromonadaceae bacterium, assembly GCA_900542255.1. Classification (GTDB taxonomy): domain Bacteria; phylum Bacteroidota; class Bacteroidia; order Bacteroidales; family Barnesiellaceae_A; genus Barnesiella_A; species Barnesiella_A excrementipullorum. The sequence goes on along the minus strand of UQMR01000030.1, from coordinate 24,007 downwards.
AACGAGCTGTAATAGTAGTAATGGCTGCGCAAGTAGTCATCGTCGATAAATTTGCCATAGGCAATATTACCCTTTATCTGCAACCATCCCTTGGTGAGAGGAACATCGACGAAGCGGTGAAATCCGGCCTCTATTTGGGGAATAGGACGGCTGTTGCCCGACAGCACAAGCCCTCCCGAGCTGTATCGGCGGTCTGTTATAGGGCTCTCGTCGTTGCGTTCTTTGATACCTACCGAGAGGAATACGGCGCGATATTTGACGTCGGCATAGAGTTGTTGTATGGTAAAGTAGCTGGGGCGGACATAGTTTGTAGTCCATTGCCCGTTTTGGTATTGCCGTACCGGCGAAGCCGTCTCATACCGGCCTATGAGGTCTATGCCTGCGGCATAGGAGAAACGACGTGTAGAGTCCATGCGAATGAATGCTCCTGCACGGGCGTATACACCCGAGCCGTTGGCAACCACGCCATAGCGGTTGGCCGACAGGTAATAAGGGGCAAAAATTCCCGAAGAGCCGTGTGCCGACACCTCGGCACGATAATCTACGCCCTCTTGCGGCACAGCTTCGATGGCTGTTGCAAGGAGCAAAAGAAGGAGAATGACAACTCTTTTCATAAATTATGATACACCTAATGCTATATAAAATCTATATGACAGCAAACAAAGATAATATATTTAGTCTAAATGCAACTCCCTAAAATATCTCTTTCGATGGTGTGCGACCTCTGGTGCATACATATTCCCTTGGGGGAAAATCGGGTTATTATGCTCGCCGACAGGCACCTATGACGCGTCTCTCTTATCGGCCGGATGCAAACAGGCAGCCCCGAAAATCATTTCGGGGCTGCCCGCATCAAGCGATTGATATATCAGAAGTCTATACCTACGCGCAGACCTATACGGGCATCGAAAAAGTCACTGGCTGCCATCAGACTGATATCGGGTGTAATAGAGAGCCCGAAAGTAGGCGTGAAACCCAATCGAAGACCCAAGTTGATATTCCACAAGAATGGAACATAGCTATCTATGATACTGAAACCTATACGGGAACCGTATGTAAACTGAGCTACATGAGAGCCTGCATTTCCATTGAATGCAGCATAGATGGGTACTGCTATCATATCGCCTATTCCTATAATATCTACGCCTAAACCGCCTCCTACGAAGAAGCTGTGGTTGATTTGAAATCCATGGGTTGTAGAGAACTCGTATGCGTCAATACCGCTAACATAATATCCCGGGGTGAATGCAACAAATCCACGATAGCCTTTCTTGGCCTCCCTGCGATTTTCTTCGTCCATACCGCTATCTTGTCGCGACTGACGGGTGGGCGTATAACGATATTCTTTTGTCATTGAATTAGAAGTGGCGTTCGCTGCGGTTGCTGGGGAGTAATTGTACTCTTTTGTTGCTGTAACAGAAGGTTGAGTTCCGGGTTCTTTTGCAACTTGTGCAATCTCATCGGCATTATATACGAAAAGGCTGCCGTCGGATGTTTTGAGAGAAGCCTTTTGACCGAAAATATATTCGGTGAGATAGCCTCGTATTACACTGCCGTTGGTCAATGATACCACATCGCGCCGTCCTGTGGTTTGATTGACATTCTCTTTTGTAATCTTTATGGCATCGGCGGTATTGTATGAGAGTATAGTACCGTCCGACAGTTGGAATTGTACTTTCTCGTTGGGGAAAGCTTTTACCAATTCGCCCTTTATGATACTGCCGTTTTTCAGATAAAGGATGTCTTGACCGAAAGCAGATGTTATACAGCCTGCCACGGCTAATACTAAAAGAATAAATAGCTTTTTCATAATATGTGTTGTTAGTGTGTGGGTATATCGATTTTACTCAACAAATGCAAAAGTAGCTCGTATATATTAATTTTGCAATAATTTATCGCATCAATTTTATATTCTTTGAAACTGCATCTTTTTACTACAAATATGTAAGCATCAGAGCGGCTGTCTTTAAGAGAATATTCCCTGCCGTTTTTTCAAAGGCAATGTGTTGGGAGCATGATGCCAAGATAAGCAAAGAAAGTATATTTCACTGATTACACATACGATTGCCCTATCGGGGGCTGTGTTATTGCGGGCATGGACAAACAGAAAGCTCCGAAAATCGACAGGACCTTCAGAGCTTTCCATGTTGTACGGATTTGTATGCCTTAGAAGTCTACTCCTATACGCAATCCAACACGAACTTCAAGAAAATCAACTCCTGTCATAAGACTGAAATCGGGTGTAATCGAGAGACCAAAGGTAGGTGTGAAGCCTAAACGAAGACCAACGTTTACATTCCACATTAAGGATGTAGCACCACTCAAAATATTAGAAGCAGACCAAATACATGAACCTATACGCGTACCATAAGAAAACTGAGCTACGCGAGAACCTACATTACCGCTAAATGCTGCATAAATGGGTATGGCAATTCCAGAAGAATTTAATAAATAGTCCTCTGCATCTCCGATAATATCTACTCCGATACCTCCTCCTACAAAGCAATAGTGATTAATTTGGAAACCATGTGTAGTAGATATTTCAAGAGAACCGACTCCATTACTAACATAGTAGCCCGGTGAGATAGCGACAAATCCTCGATAGCCTTTTTTGGCTTTCCGACGGTTTATTTCGTCTATATCATTGTCTTGTTGTGATGAGTAAGAGGTTGTGTAGCGATATTCTCTTGTCATTGTATTAGATGTGTCGTTTGATGCAGTTACAAAGGAGTAATTGTACTCTTTTGTTGGAACTACATGATTTTGAATTTGTTGTTCCTTGGTATTTTGTGCAATTTTATTTACCAACTCGCCTTGGATGCTACTACCATTCTTCAAATAGAGAACATCTTGGCCGAGAACCGATGTTGCGCCACATATAACGGCCGCTAACAGAACTAATAGGTTTTTCATACATGGTTGATTTGTTCCCCCCAGCTCACAAAAGAAGAAATTTATATTGAAAGTGTGAGAGCTGTAACTTATTTATCGGAAAGGCTCTGGTAAACCGTGAGAGTAAACAAGTGACATACTCCCACACCATTCCCTATGGATACGATGTGGGATCTGTTAACTCATTTTCCTCTCTCAAAAATTTACCAGATTTTATCCGAGAAAATCAGTTAAACACTTTTTGCTATTTATTTGGTTACAAAATTACAAATTCATTTTAGAGGAGCAAATAATTTGTTTAGAATAAATATGCAGTTTATATGATTATATCTAATATGAGCTTGGTATATAGCATGTTATGCTTGTTTTGCGACCATTTGTAAAGCGAGGAAAGTTTGCCGTGCTGTATCTGATTCGGATATTGTGTTTGTCTCGCTTAGTATGAATTTGTTATTTGGGACAGGTGTTGCACATGTGCTTTTTTGTTGCAATGTATTTGCCGACAGGTTATGGTATGTCTTTGCAAAAAAACGGACTGTGACGAGTTGGGTATGCCACAGTCCGTTTATGCCGGATATCGGAGATTGTTTCTCTCCTTCTCCCAGCTTCTTCCTTTATTCTATGGGAGAGCGGGAAGAGTCTAATATCAGAATGCTACGCCAAGGTGAAAACCTATGTTATTGTAGCAATCTATATCATACGTCAATGTCTTGTTCTTGTTGCTTGAAAAATTATAATAGATGGCCAGGTGGATACCGCATCGCTTGTGAGGCATGGGATAGAATGTCACTCCTGCCTCGGGCTGCATGTTGAAGCCCCAGCTGTTATCGTAGAACTTAACAACTTGGGTGTAGGAATTCATCTGCGCATACATGGCACCTACTTTCATGGTAAGGTAGGGTTCCCAATGTTTGCCTTTTACGATGCGGTATTTCAACAATGCGCCGAATGGCATCTGGAATATGGAGTGTTGCTGGTCGGTATAGAGACTCGACGTATTGCTCAGTTGCAGCACCTGCTCGCCTACATAGCGGTGGTTGGTGTGATATGAGAAATATACTCCCACAGCCAAATGGGGGATGACGTAATATCCGGTCTCAAAGCTCATACCCCAGCCGCTGGCAACATCGGCATAGTCGTTGCCGACGGGTGCATTGAATTGCCAGTCGACGTTGAAGTACATCGGTTTTATCCATTGGGCTTCGCTCCTTATGGGCGAGAAGGCAGCGATACACATCATTATCGCGCACATTATGATAGAGAGTTTTTTCATTGCAATAATATTTTAAAGGATGATAAAAGAGAAATGAGTCCGCTGCCTGTTATTGAGCGGTAATATAGGGCGATTGCTCAAAAGCCTGATATATGCCCGTGAGCGTGCGGGTAAGGTCTAACTGATTGCTCGACATGATACCTGCCATATAGGCCGTCCATACGACGGGAATCTTCTTTGTCGTGGCATCGGCGTCTTTCAGGGCAACAATCTCGGCAATAAGAGAGCCTACCGTGTAGCTATACGTGATAGGATAACCGTAGTATGGTCCCCAACCCCAGTAGTACGGGTCCCAATAACTGCATGGCCAATAATAGCCATACCCATACCACCAATATGGATTGCCGGCAGCATACGACACGATGGTGCTGGTATTCTTCACGTAACTAACCTGTACGCCGAGGTCGGCCGTTTGCAGGTCGGAACTTTGCGTATATCCTCGCGCTTCCATTTCGCTGGTGAAAGCTCCTATAATAGCGGTGGCACGGGGGTCGTCGGCCGAATAATAGATGGGTTTGCTGCTGTTTGACAGCACAAGGATACTGTCGGGAATGGCAAACGTGGCGTAATTGCCAAAGTCGCATTTCTGGTCGTAATCGGTATAGACAATCAGATCGCTCGACAATTGGTTGAGATCGGGCTCCTTTTCACACGCCGTCAAGGCAAGAGCCGCCAAGAAAAACGGAATAGCTTTTTTCATATCACGTATTATTTGGTAAAAGATAAATATCGCTGGTATTTGCAAAGGCGGTACACGTCAAGCCCCGGCATTGCTACGAAAAAAACAATGTTGCATCCTTAAAAGTTTTAGCCATAGATTAATTTTATCATACTATCGGGCGCGACATCATCGCGTTTTGCAGTCCTCCCCTATGCCATCTTTTGTTCCCGATATTTTGCATGGCATTATTTCGGCTTATTCTCTGCTTGGTTGACCAGACGGGCGGCAAACCGTCGGGCAACACGCAATGCGGCCTTCTGAAACAGATGGCGTTCTATTTTGTAACACATCCACACGATGTCGTATGGCTTGATGTGTGTAGCGTATATCTTTTTTATCGTCTTATAGGAGCAACGAGCGAAAATCTGCGCCAGGTATTTTCTTTCGATTCGGCGGCTGTATGGTGTTTTCCCATAGACAAGGCGGCTGTTGAAAGGAAGGAACTGCGCCCATGAGACAGCTTCTTTCTCAATGTCGGCATTTTCGAGCAGCTCCCGCCCTTGGGCATTGTGGCAGATGATTACCGAACGGTGCAATCCCTTCGAGGGGTCGTTCCAGAAATCACCGATGGTAGCCGATGAGAGCCGATGACTGCCTGTGAAGAGGCAGTCGTTGCAGCAGAAACGATGTGTCAGGCCCGATGTATATCCATACAAGGGCAAGGCTCTCTCTTGCGGAGGGAGAACAACGGCATCGTTGTTTGAGTCGGTATAAGAGAATAGATATTTTTCTCCTTCACGAAACCGGTTTATACCCCGGGGATGGAGGGGCGAATCGGAGAGGAATCTCCTGACCAGCAGTGATGAGGGGACGCCTCCGCAGATGAGGTCGACTGTGTAAAGGCGGTCGATATGCGGATGTTTTCCCAAAAAGGATAATAAAGCGGCTACCTGGCAGCCTACCCCCGAGAAGAGGAGAAGGCGGCCGTGGTCTAAATAGTCTTTTACCTGTCGGTAGATGCCGCTTGTGTCGCTTTGCATATATTTCGACCCTTGCAAGCGAGTTATCTCCTCGGGCTTCTCTATGCAGACGTGCCTTACGTGGTCGGTCTGCAACTCAGCGCCGCATACGACACCTCCCTTCGAGAGGATATAGGCGGCCATGGCGGCAAATATACCTCCCGAACCGGCTTTTTCTCTGAACCGTTTGTCGCGGGAGAAGGCGGCGTAAGGCGCTGATGTTTCCAGCGACAAGTTGCCGTATGGCATCTTATTGACGACGGGGCACACCTTCTCGCACTTATGGCATAGAATGCAGCGGTCGCTATCGTAAGAGACATAGCAATGCCCGTCGGCTTTTACAATGGGGGCAAGAGCCTGTGTAGGGCAGCAATCGACGCATGCCATACAGCCTGTACACGTTTGGTCGGTAGCGAGATGTACGCTTTTCATTGCATGACGTGATTGAAAAATGCGGTGTATCGCCGGACTATTGCCTCGGGGGCAAACTCTGTCTCTTTCATCTTTCTTACATTGTCGCACAAGGCAGGATACAACGACTCGTGATGCAGCAAAATATTCTTCATGATGCGAGCCAAATCGTCGACAGAGGCCGGCTTCATCAGAAATCCGGTTTCATTGTCCTGTATATACTCTTTGAAGGCTTCAAGGTCCGACGCTATGACGGGTTTTTCGTAATTGATTCCTACGATGAGCGAGCCGCTTTGTGCTATGTCCTGATAGGGCGTGACAAAATAGTGGCAGCTGCCGAAGAGGTCGGCGACCTCTTCGTTAGGAATACTCCGTATTTGCAGGTCGAACAGCTCGGGATGCCTGATGAGTTGCTGGTACTTCTCCCAATCGTTGCATTTGCCGGCAATGCGTACCTTGAAGGGTATCTGCGTCTCCTCATATACCTTCTCGGCCGCGTTTATCAATACATCGATGCGCTTGTAATCGCGGATATAGCCGAAACTGAGGAAAGTAACCAGTCGGCCCGGTGTGGTATGGCTCGTACCGTAATCTTTCAAGATGAAAGGGGCGTAGAAGACCTCCTTCTCGGGATATAACCGTTTCAGGAGGTTATACTGGTTCTTCGAGAAAGTTTGAAAGTAGCGGAAGGATTTCAGGGTATATGAGGTATAGAGTTGGGCTACTTGATAACTCGACGCTCCTTGCGGCGTCGTGACATTATGAGCCGCTATAACGGTGTTGCGCGTCCCCAGGTAGTGGCGGACGAGCGGCGTCAGATAGGGAAACCCCGACATGCAGGTATATACGAGACGGGGCGATAGCCGTTTTGCTTGTCGAAGTATCCGGCTTAACCCGCGCAGCACACTGAGGCTGCGCTGCCGGCCGTGGATACGCTCGACATGTATGGTCAGATTGTCGTGCGCCGAGAGTTTGGCTATATCTTCTTCGTATGGCAACGGCTCGTTATTGGTCACATAGATGTACCACTCTATGCGGTAGTGTGTTGTCAGTAGAGGGATGATATATATATCGGTCTCTATAAAGTAATAGGGCGTAATCCATACAATCGTTTCCATGGTGTTGAATGGTTTTATATTGCAAAAGTACGAATAAAAATCGTCTTTTCTGCCGATTGTTTACAAAATAGCACGCAGCATTTCACCCCCACTGCTGCGCATCGTCGGAGGGGATAGCGCTGCAAGCGGGAGTAAGATGTGCCCGGTTGTATGTGGTGGTCACAGAAGCGGAGATGGCCTACGACATCGAATTTGTCTGATTGCGAAGATGTCTCCAAATCTGGGTAAGTTTCCACATACGGTTAATGCGGGAACTTATGTATTGGCGGTAATCGGAAGCCAATATTGCAAGCAGTATCAGTATGGCTGCTATTGCCGCATAACCGTATATCTCTTTGAGGCTTACCATTATCATTTGTCGCTGGAACTCATTGTATATAGCCGTAAACGAATCTGACATCGGATGCATGGAGTCGATATAACTGCCTAAATCGGCTGTCGCAGCCTGCTTTATATGGTTGAGCATATGCGTGATTATGGCAGAATTGAGCGGCCCGCCGAAACTTGTCCGTATGAAACCTATCACACACATGGCCTCGAAATAATATGCAAATGTCACGCTGCCGGCTAATGCGTAGGTCAAAGATGTATATACGATACTTACTCCCGCTCCCTTGCAGACCATGGGCAGGTATAGCATATATTTCTCGGTCGAGGCATCTATCAGAAAATAGAGTTGGATTTGATACAGCAAGAACGAAACAAAGCCCATGAAGACGATGCTTTTGATTTGCCATTTCCATTTTTTGAGGGCAATGAAGAAAAATATGGCGCCGAGGGCTATCCCGGCTACGACTCCCCAGCACAAATCGGCATTGTGACGGGCATCGAACCCGAGTATCATGCTGGTATAGATGTTCTGCACCGACGATACCATCGTAGACATCAGCGACATACATCCGAATAATATAAATATGAAGAGCATGTTGCGCTGTGAAAAGGTTTTGAGGCTTATATAGGGGTGGCGAATGGAGGCAGCCCGTTCAAGACACATTACCAGCAGTATGACGGCAAATACGATGGCGGTACGTATCTCTTCGCTGTCGAGCCAATCGTAATGCTCGCCATATACGAGTATGAATATAATACATATCAGCCACAGGCTCCATAATATGCCCCCGAGGTAGTCGATACCCTTGAACGGTATATAGGGAGCCTGGCGGTACCCCCGCCTCATGCAGAAGTAGACCAGCGCAAACACGAGTATAAACGCCCCGATTGTCAGACGGTGCATGGCTCTCCATTCGAAGGCCGAGATACTGTATCCGGTCACGATGTCGGTCAGCTGTACGCTGCCGAGTATGAATGTGAAGAGGAACGGAAAGAAGACGGCAAAATCCCTATTGGGCGTAATACGCAGTTGCAGGTTGCTCCAACAAACGAATGTACTCAGAATCCTGAAAAATCCACTGATAAAGGACATGAGCACAACCAGCGGAAGGTATTGGCATACCATACATACGTAGTCGCATACAATAAAGGCAACAGCCGAAACCAACAGGATGCTGCGTGTGGGAAATCGGAAAAGAATCCTGAACAGTAGCGGGAAGGCCATCGTCAGCCCGGTCATTGATGCGTAGCCGGCCATCAGAATATCCTCTTTTATCCAAGAGAAACTGCCTGAAATCTCGGAAACTGCCGACATGTATATACCTCCCGACAACATGAATATGATTATGATAAGGAGCATCAACGGGAAGCGCAGGAAATCGGGGACGAAGTCTTTCCATACCATGATTCGGCGTGCTGTTGCGACCTCTTCGGGAGATGTTGTCTGCATGACTTCAATAATTTACTTCACATTCGACATTCATCCCGGACGATAACCGGTCGATATTCTCCTTGCTGTTTTGGTCGGTGAAAACGATTTTCACAGGTATGCGCTGCTCTACTTTGACGAAGTTGCCGGCTGAATTGTCTTGCGGAATAATCGAATACTGCGCTCCCGTGGCTTTGGCCAGGCTTTCCACCTCACCGTAGTACTCGACGCCCGGTATCGCATCGACCTTGATGCTTACCGGCATACCCTCGCGGATATTGGCGGTCTGCGTCTCCTTGTAGTTGGCAAGAACCCATACGTTGTCATCTTCAACCAGCGACAGCAGCGTTTGACCGGGTTGTATGAACTGTCCTTCTTGTATCGATTTGCGGGAAGTTACGCCGTTGCAGGGTGCTACAATTACCGTGTATGAGAGGTTGAGTTCTGCCAAATGCTGTTCGGCCTTGGCTACGTCGATATTGGTCTGGTTCTGTTCCAGCCGGCGGGTCTGCTCATCCTTAATCAATGCGGTACTCCGCTTGCTGCGTACGAGCATGTCGTACTTGGCCTTAGTGGCCTCGTAGTCGGCCTTGGCGTTGTCATATTGCTGGCGAGTTACAGCCTTCTGCCCATACAGCTGCTCGTAGCGATGATAGTCGGTCTTCGTCTGTTCGAGCCTGATGCGCAGCTCCTCGATATTGGCGTCGGAGACCGTCAGGTTGTTGGCCGTGGTCGAGATAGCCGTCTCCCGGGCGACATTCTCCATCAGGGCCTTCTGATAGTTGGCCTTGGCTTGCACGACTTTGAGCTCATACTCCGAGTATTCAATCACGACAAGCGTATCTCCTTTGTGTACAAACTGAAAATCATCAAAACAGACTTTTTGTATAAAGCCTTGTACACGAGAATTGATGGGTATCATATTGCGCCTTATCTGTGCGTTATCGGTGTACTCTACCCGCCCCAAATGGATAAATTTGGAACATACCCATACCAAACCACAAATTATGAATGTGATAACTGCTGCATTGCGCAGTATCTTCTTGCTTTTCTTATTCATATCGATATATAGAGTTATTCTTTTGCAGAATTGAGAGCTCCCGATTCGTACAAGAGCTTGCAATAGTTGTATATTACGTTTATCTGTGCATTTACATATTGTACTTCTGCCGCCAGACGAAGGTTATCGGCATCGACTAAATCGGTTACCAAAACGAGGTCGTTTGCGTAGCGGTTGGCTATAACCTCATAGTTTTCGCGGGCGAGCTGCAAGCTCTTTTCCTGGGTTTTGAGCAGCTCGAAAGAGTTCATATAGCGTATGTAGGCCGCGCGCACGTCGTGTGTAACATTCTCTTCGGCCGAGGCAAGCTCGGTTTGCGCCTTCACAATGGAGGTATTTAGCAGCGATATCTTTTTGGGGTGTCTTATACATATTGCCAATGCTGAACTTCAAGGCAATACCTACGTACCATGTATTTATGTTGTTGTCGAGGGTAGGAATTTCGTATGTTATGGGCCCTTTGAGATTGTCGCCGACAATGACACTAATCTGTGGCATATATTCGGCCCGGGCAACCTCTTTCTGACGGTTGAGCCTATCTATTGTCAAGCGGCTTCGGTTCAGAATCGGCGAATTTTCGTATGCTATGTTTTGAAATTCACTTTCGGCCGATTTGAGTATCTGACGCGAAAGCAATGTCGTGTCGGGATATATCTCGGTCTGAGCCGGCAAGTCGAGCATCGTAATCAGTTTGTCATTACAGATGTCGATGGAGCTGATAAGCTCCGTATGTTTATAGCTGAGATTCTGATATTGCACTTCGTAGCGGGTAATATCGTTGTCAAGGGCTACGCCGGCCGCCTCGCGTGCGTGCATGTCGTCAATCACTTCCAGGGTCTGCTCCATATTACGCTCGTAGACGACCAGCAGGTTGCGGTATTTATAGAGGTCGAGATAGTATCCGGTAAGCAGGAAATATACCTCCTGACGCTGTTCGGACAGGTCCCACTCTGCAATCTTTTTCTCTATTTCACGGGCTTTTATGGTATTGTAAATCGAGCCTCCGGCGAAGACGACCTGTGAAGCCTCGATAGCAAAATTATTGCCGAAATGCGGCGATACGAAATTCTGCCCGTTCGTGAAGTCGCGGTCCGATACCCAGGCATTGCCATTGTATGAGGCCGAAGCCGAGAAATCTATATTGGGGAGGTAGGCGTTGCGCGCCACAGAAATCTCCTGCTCTGCGTAGGAGACGGCGGTTTCGAAAATCTTGATGGTTTTGCTTTGCGAATCGGCCAAAGCATACAAATCGGTCAGGCTCATGGTCTGTTTCGTGCCTTATGCCAGCATAAGGAAGACAATCCCAAAACAGTATAGAAAGATGATAATAGCGTATTTCATAATTTATTCGTATTCGTTGTATATAATTGCTAATGACAACTATTTGGGTAAAAAAATCAGACTACATCCTCATCGTCCTTTTTGTAATTTCCTCTATTACTTCAAGGAATTGGGCTACTTTTTGCGGCGGAATACCGTCCAGCAGCTCATTCGAGAGTCGCTTCTCAATCTGTTGGTATTGAGTGAGTACTTCGCAGCCTTTGTCGGTTATACTCAAAAGGTTTTCACGACGGTCATCGGGATTCACCGTGCGCTTGGCGAGCCCTTTCTGTTCCAGCGAATCAATCATACGCATGACGACCGACTTGTTTTTACCGGTCGCTATGGCTATGTTTTGGAGAATCTGGTCGGTGCGCGCCTCTATCATGTTCAACAGGATAAACTCCTCGACCGTAAGCTTGATGTCGGCCTCGGCGGCGTACCGCTGTTTCAGTATGCGGTGCAACCGGTTGCGCAGTTTACCGATGGTTGTTACCAATAGTTCTTTCGACATGTTACTTCTGTTTTGCGTGCAAAGGTAAGAATAATATTTCGAAATAGTTGCTATTGCTTACTTTTTTATCAGGCCGAAATTTTTCACAAACGGCGGTGCACCTGAGATTGATTATAAGAGCGTGAGACGAAAGCCGCTCATGGGGCCGAGAGCCGGCCACAGGCAGAAAGCTCCGGTAACGGCGATAACCCCTTCTTCAACCGGCGCCCGTATCTATCCGGAAGAAACGGGTGTCTCTTCCTGTTTCAGGTTATAAATCATAGGCAGGGCTACCTCCATTTCTAATGAAACTGCCCCCGGAAAGTCGGATACAAAACTTTCCGGGGGCAGTCCGCTATCGCATAGCCATCTCTTTTTATGGCTACTGTGAAACCACGAGGATGCTATTGTGCAACCTTGCCCGCGAGAGCGTTATACTCTTCATCTGTAACCGGGCCGAGCCACTCGTTGGATGTGTTCTCGCCTGAGATTTCAACCGCGAGATGCGCAAACCAGCTATCGGCAGCGGCACCGTGCCAGTGCTTGACGTTGGCGGGGATGTGGATAACTGTACCGGGGAGTATCTCAACGGCCGGTTTGCCCTCTTCCTGGTACCAGCCGCGACCGGCTACGCCTATAAGCATCTGCCCCCCTCCTTTTGTGGCCCGATGTATATGCCAATTATTCCTGCAACCGGGCTCGAAGGTTACGTTGGAGATATTGACTTGCTCCCGCGAAAGGGGTGCAAGATAGCTTTGCCCCGTAAAATAGGCGGCATACGCCGTATTGGGGTCGCCGATGGGGAATATCATTTCGCGCTGGAAAGCACTCTTGGCATCCTCTCCGACCGTATCGTCGGCCCACACGGTTTTGGCAAGACGAAAGGCGGCCCATGCCTTGGGCCAACCGGCATAGAATCCTATGTGGGTGATGATTTCGGCTATCTCGACACGGGTGATGCCATTCTTCCGGGCTGATTGAAGATGGAAGGTCAACGAGCTGTCGGTGATACCCTGACTGATGAGCGATGTAATCGTAACCAGACTGCGGTCGCGAAGGGAGAGCTTGTCGGTGCGGCTCCACACCTCGCCGAAAAGCACATCATCGTTGAGCTGTGCAAATTGGGGGGCAAATTCTCCCAACTGGTCGCGACCGGCTGTCTGTACTATTTTCTCTTGTGCCATAACATTGTATGTTAAAAGGATAAATAATGAAATTAAAATAGTCTTATTCATAACGGTTCTGTTTATTGAATGTAGTTCTTTATCTGGTTGGACGGGTTGAGCTGACACTGGTCGGTCAAGACCAACGTCTTCACCATGTGGAGCGTACCTTGCTTATACTTTTGGAAATGCGGCGAGGCGATATGTCTCCTATATGCCTCTTGCGAGGCGTAGGTTTCGAGAATGGTTATCATACAAGGATTATCCTTCTCGGCAAGGGGATACATGGTCAGCACACCGGGTTCGGTACGCAATGATATTTCGCCCACTTCTATGGCCGATTTGATATACTCTTCTATATACTGCGGATAGACCTCTATTTTAGAAAGGCGCACAATGCCATCGGGCTGCATAGGTTGCTTGGCACACATGCCGGGGTGTTTATCGATATATTTGCCTACCTCAACCGTATCTGCCGCAAAGAGCTTTGCCGCGTTTTCATACAAAATAGCATCGGCATACGGAGCCATTGTTTCATCTGCCGCCAGGCTCTCACGCAGATGCTGTAACGTTTCAGCCAGATGTGCGGCAGGCTGGTAGGGATAATCTGAGCCATACAGCAGATGGTCGGGCGTAGTGATGGTCAGCAAAGCCCTCAATACATCGGGCGTATGGCCGCCGGCAAGGTCGTAATAGAGATTTCGAAGGTTGCCCTCCCAATCAATCTCATCAATCATACCCTTGGCATGCAATGCCCTATATAGCGCTTGCATGCGAGGGACAGCCAATGGCAAGAAAGAGCCGCAATGCGGAATGACAAACCTCACATCGGGATATCGGGCAGGAATATTGCGCATCATCATGTTTACCACGGCGCGAGTCGTCTCGGCGGGATACTCATACATAGCCAACGGGGTAGTGGCTATGATAGAATCATTGACGGGGAAAGGTTTGTGCGGATGCAGTATCACCACGGCATGGCGTTCATTCAACACCCCCATCAACGTATCGAGCGCCTCATCGCCCACATATTGGCCGCAACTGTTTGTGGCGAGCTTAATGCCATCGGCCCCAAGCGTATCGAGGGCATAAACGGCCTCCTCGACGGCTGCATCTACATAGGGCAGGGGCAACGAGGCACAGAAGAGGAACTTTCCGGGATATGACGATTTCAACCGGGCACAAGCCTCATTGTAGCTACGTACGATGCGGCAGCATTCATCGGCACCGCCCCAACAGGGTTGCGGAGCCGGCATCGAGATAACCGACTGTGCAATGCCGGCCTCTTCCATAAACATCAGATGCGAGGCGACATCCCATTGAGGCAACGGATAATTCTCGTTCATCGCAGCACCCTGCTTCTCCAAGGATTGCACAAACTCGGGAAATACATTATGGCAGTGGACGTCTATCGCCCGCTGTGCCATCGCATATACAGGAATACACATGGCTAATAATATTATCTTGACTTTCATATACATAACTATCTATTCTTTCTATATTTTCCTCCGTCGCTATCGGTAGATATGCCTGCCATCTGGGTTCACAGGGCCCTGCCGGAAGGCTCCACATACCGGATTGCACCTCTGTTCCCGCTCCTTGGAACGGCTCATCTGCCAATCTTTTTGACAATACAAAATTATACGAGAGTGCACGGAAGCATATAAACCAGATACGGGTTATTTGTACCCATTTTACTGAATTGCGGGTATCACTCCCCGCCCTGCGCCCCGCATCTCTTTTACAACAATGCGTATCGGGCGGGGTAGCCACACGGACTCGTCGGGTAGAGTGCAGAGATACCGACAGCCCCTCCCCTCCTCTACCCTTCCTCCCTCAAAGAGCCCCTTCGCGAGAGGATTATATACAAAATGAGGATGTGCCCCTTGATAGGGACACATCCTCATCATTATAATCAGTAATTATGCTATTCTCTTAGCACAATTCCACTTCTATGTCTGTCTCGGTTTCAGCGATGGTTATTTTGCCTTCACGGGCAAGCCAGCCAAGAGCTGCATAAAGGTCTTTTTCTTTCAGTTTTGTTGCCTTCTTCAAAGCTTTTACAGTAAGTTTACCCGATTCATTCAAAGCAGACCAAACAAGTCCTGCCCACGAGCCAATTACTTCTACGTTCATTTCACAATACTTTTTTGTTAAACATTTAATACCTTATTGCGGTGCAAATATACTAATATTTTCTTAAACAACCATTAAACTTCGTTTTTTTACGCATAAAGCATATACAATTGTCATTCTGGCACACTCTTTGTAAGTGCAGCAGTACAAATATTAATATTTTTTCACTTTATCGACGCAGTACACACCGCATTCCTTCATGGGCCAGTACGGTATTCTCAAAGACCTGACGCGCCTCATCGAGTAAGATGCTCTCATCGCGGTAACGTCCCGAAAAATGCCCCAATATGAGCTGCCCTACCTTCGCCTCACGCGCAATGGTAGCGGCTTGCCGTGCCGTACTGTGCAGCGTCTGCCGCGCATATTGCGCAGCATCATCGCCATAAGTTGCATCATGGTACAGCACATCTACCCCCTCGATATAGGGTATAATGCGCTCGCTATATGCCGTATCACAACAATAAGCATACCGGGCAGGAGGTGTGGGGGGCGTGGTGAGGTGGTCGTTGGGGATGACCCTGCCATCGGGCATCACATAGTCGGCTCCCCGCTTTATATCGGCCAAAGCCGTCACGGGGATGTCATAGAACTGGGCCACATCTCCCCGCAAGTGCCGCTCGCCGGGCTGCTCCTCGAAAAGGAAACCGCAGGCCGGAATGCGATGTCGCAACGGTATAGTCTTTACGACAAGCCCCTTATCGCTGTATATAGGTTCTTCAGATGTCATATAAAAGGGCTCGAAACGCAGCGTATAGGTCATCTCACGACAGAAGTATTGCAAAAAGGGCATAAATACCTGCTCAAAGTCGGGATGGGCATGTATTACCATCTCACCGCCGTGCCCGAGCAGGCTCATGGTAGAGAGGAGCCCCGGCAGGCCGAAGCAATGGTCGCCATGCAGGTGCGAAATGAAGATGTGTCCCAGACGGCTCATATTCAACTTCATTCTTCGCCAGTTGAGTTGTACGCCCTCGCCACAATCTACCATGAAGAGTTTGTCTCTTACATTGACGACTTGTGCCGACGGCGAGTGACGCTGCGTAGGAGTTGCAGCGCCGCATCCCAGAATATTTAGCTCGAAACGTGCCATAACTCTACAAAGGTAAGGTTTATCGGGCCAACTGCCAACGTTTGGAAGGGGGAATGACACCCTTCCCGATACAAAATTCCGCCATCATCGGACAAGACCGTAACAGAGCGTATCACACAGATACATACAATGAGGCGCGCCCGACCTCCATCCGGCGGGCACGCCCCGTTGTATCGAAGTCTTTATATTATCTCTTCGTCACACGGAACCAGTCTATCTCGGCCCATCCGCCATCGTTGCTCTTCAAGGCAGGACGGGTGCAGAACATACCCACCTTGGCTCCTATCCATTTACCCTCTTTCAAGTTGAATTTCGCGCCCAGCGGGAGATATTTCTTGCCGTCGAGACTATAACTGAACGTCACATCGACAATCATATCGGCGCTGCCCTCGCTTTTCTCTATCTTCTTACCGGTGTCTTTGAAAGTGGCTCGCAGGTACACGGTATTGTCGGTAAGCGGCACAGATGCGTTTACGGTTTCGGGCTTCCCCTTATCGGCGCGCTTGCAGGCTACCTGCGAAAGCACCAATCCGTCGGCCGTGTTTTCCAGTATAAGGCCTGCATAATCTGTTCCCATAACCAAAAGGCCGGTACGCTCGCCCTTGTATTTGGCACAAGGCTCAAAGGTGAGTTTCGTTGTCACGATAAAATCCTTGCCAGGCGTTTTCTGCAACAGCAGGTTCGATACGTCGTACAGGTTCTTGTAATCTTCGGGCACGGGGAAAGAGTAGAGGCGCAAATGCCCCTCGGCAGCATTACAGAAATGCCAACGGCGGTCGTAGTTGGCATGCCATTGCCATTGCAGCCCCAGGCGGTTGCTATCGAACTCGTCGCTCTCGGCCGGCGTCATGACAGGATAACTCTTGCCTACATTGGGTTTCTTCCATTGTTTTACGGGCTCACCGCAACCATCACCGTCCTTGTCGACTCCTATGACAGGCCATCCGTCGGCTGTCCACGTCATGGGTTCGAGCCATACGACGCGCCCGTAAGCGCCTACATCCTGGAAGTGTATAAACCAGTCTTCACCGGTAGGAGTGTCCACCCATCCGCCTTGATGCGGCCCGTTGACATCGGTAGAGCCCTGCGCCAGCACCGTGCGCTCCTCATAAGGCCCGTACGGGTCTTTGCTCCGCAATACCAGTTGCCAACCGGTAGGCACTCCGCCGGCAGGAGCGAAGATATAATAGTAACCATTGCGCTTATAAAATTTAGGACCCTCGACGGTCTCGTGCTTCTCGTGCCCGTCAAAAACGATACGGCTCTCACTGATAACCGAAGTGGCGTCGGCACTCAGCTCACAAACGAACAATACGCTTTTCAGCTCGCCCCGGCTGCCGGCTATACCGTGTACCAGATACACCCTGCCGTCATCGTCCCACAACGGTGTTGTGTCTATGTAACCCTTCCCTGCTTTTACGATATGGGGAGTAGACCAAGGCCCCTCTACCTGCGCGGCCTTTGTCATCATGATACCTACATCGGGGTCGCCCCAAAAGATATAGAACTCGCCATCGTGATGCCTTATGCTGGGAGCCCACACACCGCATCCGTGTTGTACCGTACGGTATGTTTCCTCGGGAACAAGCCCCCACGGGAGGGCGGCACTTACGATTTCCCAGTTGACCAAGTCGCGCGAATGCAGAATCTGCAACCCGGGGATGCAATTGAAGCTCGACGAGGTCATGTAATAGTCGTCACCGACACGACAGAGGTCGGGGTCGGAATAGTCGGCATACAAGATAGGGTTCTGATATTTTCCGTTACCAAGGTCTGCCACCCACACATCTGAGACTCCCGCCAAAGCAGAGAGCGTGCACATGGCAAGGCCCGCAAGAGATAAAAGAGATTTCTTCATGGTGTTTTTTCGTGTATATGTGATATGATTATAATAGATGGCAAATATAACCATTATTTATGAAACGGCGGGGGTTGCGGCATATAATAAGCTCAAAAGCCCATAAAATTCAGTTCCGATACGGCCTTACAGAAGGTTCCGCAGGCTCCGGCAGATATTCGCCTCGCGTGAGGGACGATATAGCCGTTGCGCACAGAGCGGGCATGAAAAAAGGACGTGTCCATGAAACCGGACACGTCCTTGGCAATACATTGTCAGAATAAGGTAGGCAATGCCTTATATTACGGCATTTTATTTTTCATATTCTACCAGCACGGCATCGGTGGCTATCACCTGACCGGGTTGCACGAATACGCGCTTAATCACACCTTCGCGCTCGGCCGTAACGGTGTTCTCCATCTTCATGGCTTCGTAAACGAGCAACGGAGCGCCTTTCTTCACGCTGTCGCCGGCTTTCACAGCCACGCTGATGACGCTGCCGCCCATAGGCACTTTCTGTACAGGACCTGTAATAGGTGCCTCGGCCGGAGCTTTCTCCTCGGCTTTCTCCTCTTTGGGAGCCGCAGCATACTCCTCGGCGCGACGATTGCGCAGGAAGGTTGCACCTACCGTGGGGAAGAGTTGCAACAGGAGGTAATCGTTCTCGTCTTTTGCCAGCTTCATGCCGCCATACTCGGGCAGAGTGGGATTCTCGGGAGCTTTATACGCAGTGATGTCGTAGGGTTTCTCCTCGGGGCTCCCGGTGATTTTCTCGCGGAAAGCGGGGTCGACAGGAACGGGAGTCTTACCATACTCACCCTTGATAAGGTTGATGAATTGGTTGGTTACCATCGTATAGTCGGGATTGCCTTTCTTGCGGTCTATGGCCAAATTAACGGCTTGGCTACCTACAATCTGCGACGTGGGGGTTACCAGGGGCACCAAACCGGCTGCCTTGCGCACCTCGGGAATAAGGGCCATGGCATCGTTGAGCACATCCTCGGCACCGAGGCTCTTCAACTGAGCCACCATGTTGCTGTACATACCGCCGGGAACCTCGGCCTCTTTTACGATGATATTGGGTTTCGGGAAGTTGAAGTATGCCTCTATGCGGTGGCAAGCATCGAGGAGCTCATCCTCGCGGTTGGCCTTGGCGGCGGCAATCGCCTTGTCGAAGAGGGCATCGACTTCGGCGGGTATCTTGTCGGTAAGCGGGTCGAATGCGATGGGGAAGCTCTTCACGAGGTCGTAAGCTGCCAATTCGCGGCGTATGCCTTCGAGACGGGCACGTATCTTGGCAACAGCTGTCATGTTTACCTCTACTTCGATACCCATTTTCTGGCAGAATATGTAGATAAGCTCGATAGCCGGAGCAGCCGAACCGCCACCGAAATACCAGATGTTGGTATCGAGGATATCTACACCGTGAATAACGGCCATCAGCGACGATGCCAAACCGTAACCGGGTGTACAGTGCGTATGGAAATCGACAGGTACATTCACGGCGGCCTTCAACTTCGGCATCAGGGTAGCCACACGTGCCGGATTGATTAGGCCTGCCATATCTTTCAGGGTTATAATCTTGGCACCCAAAGCCTCCATACCCTTGGCTTTCTCTACGAAATATTCGTCGGTAAATATTTTCTTCTCGACGGGCTCTTCTTCTTTCGAACCGAACAGACGGGCAAAGAAACCTTTCTTCTCGACGGGTTTCTCGGGATGCTCGGGTTTGGGGTCGACCGTATAGCAAACGGCGCCATCGGCGATAGCACCTACTTCGTTGATTTTCTTGATAGAACTCTTTACGTTATTCAAGTCATTGAGAGCATCAAACACGCGCATGATACCCAAGCCTTGCTTTACGGCCTCCTTATAGAAACCGTCTATTACGCTGTCGGGATATGGTGCATAGCCAAAGAGGTTACGGCCTCGCGACAACGCTGTGAGGTAAGAGCGTCCTTGTATAACCTGGCTGATAGAGCTCAGACGTGTCCACGGGCTCTCATCGAGATAACGCATTACAGAGTCGGGCACTGCGCCACCCCAAACTTCCATAGCGTAGAATCCGGCATCTTTATAAAAATCTATCACTTGGGCTACTTGTTCTCCCGTCATACGGGTTGCAAATAGCGACTGTTGACCGTCGCGCAATGTAAGGTCGCGAATTTTTAACTTTCTCGCCATAATAACTTCTTTTTAAGTGTTGAAATCATAGTATTGCTTACAATTCATAAGGTCTATCTGTCAAAAATTTATAGATGCCTTTACATACGGATAATTGCAAGTCTGTATGAGGGCAAATATAATGATAATTATTTCTCCTGCAAACAATTTCGGAAAAATTTCTTTAATTATTTTTCGGCAAATATATGCAGCTGATTTTCAAATACATATAAAATATTCTTTCGACGTAACTGCGCATTTTGCAAAGATGAGATTACAAATTGGCACATAGATTCTTATCCCATTTTACAGCATAAGGCAAGAGCGATGCCTTCTCGTAAAAGCATCGCTCTCAAACTATACCGTTATGTCGCTTGCAAACAGCGTCGTATCTCTTACTTCAACAGTTCCAAGGCACGGCGCACGCGGCCCATTGCTTCAATGAGGTTCTCGTCGCTCGTGGCATACGAAAAACGCAGACACGAAGGCGAGCCGAAAGCATCACCTGCTACCGATGCCACATGGGCTACTTCCAACAAGAACATGGCAAGGTCGCTCGATGTCGCAATCTTGTATGTTTCGTAGCTTTTGCCGAAATAACTGCTTACGTCGGGGAAGAGATAGAATGCCCCATGCGGTTTGTTTACTTTCATGCCGGGAATTTCCGATACCAACCCGAATATGAGGTCGCGCCGGCGCTCAAAAGCCTTGCGCATCTCTTCTACACAGCTTTGGTCGCCCGAGAAGGCTGCCACTGCGGCTTTCTGGGCAATAGAGGATGCTCCCGAGGTATATTGGCCCTGCAATTTGTTACATGCCTTGGCTATCCACAACGGAGCGGCAAGAAAACCGATGCGCCATCCTGTCATGGCATAGGCTTTGGAAACGCCGTTGATAATAATCACACGACCGTCGAGCTCGGGGAACTGCGCCATACTTTGGTGCGCACCCACATAGTTGATGTGCTCATATATCTCATCTGCAAGGACTATCACGTCGGGATAACGCTCCAATACCTTGGCAAGGGCCTGCAACTCGTCATGGCTATATACACTGCCTGTCGGGTTGGAGGGCGAACACAAAACGAGCATTCGCGTCTTCGGCGTAATGGCTGCCTCCAATTGCTCGGGGGTTATCTTGAAATCTTGTTCTATGCCGGCCTCTACAATTACATTCTTACCCTCGGCCAACTTCACCATCTCTACGTAGCTTACCCAGTAAGGGGCGGGTATTATCACCTCGTCACCGGGGTTGATGATAGCCAAAATGGCATTGCACAATGCCTGTTTGGCACCCGTAGAGACAACAATTTGCTCGGGGGTAAACTCCAAGCCATTTTCATTTTTCAGTTTGGCACAGATGGCTTTTCTCAAATCCATATAACCGGGAACCGGCGAGTAAAACGAGAAGTTGTCGTCGATGGCCTTCTTGGCGGCCAGTTTAATATGGTCGGGAGTATTGAAATCGGGCTCTCCCACACTGAGATTTATCACATCTATACCCTGTGCTCGCAATTCGCTGCTTTTCTGCGACATAGCCAATGTTTGCGAGGGTGATAACGCTGCCAAACGAGCAGATACTTGATTCATGGCAAAATGGTTTAATAATGTTACTTTTGCAAATATACAGAAGTTATAGAGAGAAAAAACAATTTGAAGCAATTTCTTCGATGCATTGGTGCAATGAGCTTCTTATAAAATAGGCATCATTCTCACGAAAGAATATAACGATTTAATAATCAGCATAATATACAAGACGATTATTGGCTCTTAAATTATAATAATTCTAAATTTATATTTTTTACAAGTTTCTTGCACTCCACTTCATTTTAATTTATATCTTTGCATCGAAAGAAGATGCCACGGCAATGACAAAAATTCAGTCCGGCACTTCGGCACTACATTTGTTTATAACTTATAAAACATAACTTTAAAAAACGACTACTATGTTAAGCAAGAAAATCGAAGAGGCTATCAACGCCCAAATCAACGCCGAGTTCTGGTCGGCATATCTCTATCTCTCTATGTCGATGCACTTTGCCAACGAAGGTTACAGCGGAATTGCCAATTGGTTTGCCGTACAATTCAAAGAGGAGCAAGACCATGCCACTATCTTCATGAACTACGTGAACTCACGCGGCGGCAAGGTAACCTTGGCCCCTATCGCTGCCGTAGAAACCGAGTGGAAATCGCCTATCGCAGCTTTCCAGGATACGCTCGAACACGAGAAGAAAGTAACTTCCCTTATCAATGACCTCTACACCCTTGCTGTTGAAAAGAAAGACTACGCTACGCAAAACATGCTGCAATGGTTTATCAACGAACAGGTAGAGGAGGAAGAGACCGCCAGCAACTATATAGACGCCCTCAAGAAGATTGGCGACAACGGCTACGGGCTCTATATGTTCGACAAAGAGCTGGCAGCCCGCACATACGCAGCACCGGCTCCCCTCGCCAACAACGAATAAGAAGCAACAGACTTCCAATACAAAAAAGCCCGGCTTGACTGCAAGCCGGGCTTTTTTGTATCCCATCACAGAGCTCCGATCCCACCCCCAATAGAGTCGCACCACATATAAACAACCATCACGGCAGAGCGCGCACACAAGGCAGCCATGCAGGGAAAATATCGAATTAATATTTTTTAGCAACTATCCTTTTGTATATATCTACGAAATTTTCGTAGATTTGCGAAAAGTTCGTAACAACATCATATACAATATTATGATAGAAAAGCTTACTACACAAGAAGAAGAAGCCATGCTCGCGATATGGCAACTGCAAGGAGGCACCGTCAAAGATTTTCTCTGCCAGATGCCCGTTCCCCGGCCCCCCTATACGACACTGGCCTCTGTCGTCAAGAATCTTGTACGCAAGGGATACGTATCGGCCCAAAAAGTAGGCAATACCTACTACTATACACCTGCCATTACCGAAAAAGAGTATAAACGGCACTTCTTGTCGGACATCGTCCGCAACTACTTTGCCAACTCCTACGGCAACCTGGTCTCGTTTTTTGCCGAAGAGAAAAAACTTTCGCAAGAGGAGCTGGAAGAAATCCTACGCACCATACAAGAGGGCAAACAACAATAAACCACCCGGGCCATGAACTTAGCCACATACCTCATAGGGTCGCAACTCGCCATAGCTGTGCTTTATATAATGTATAAAGCATGGTGGGGAAGAGATACATTCCTGTCGCTGCACCGCGGTGTCATTGCAACGGGCCTTATTTTCGCCCTCACCTACCCCTTGCTGCCCTATCTGCCGGGGCTTCCCACCGGCAATCTGCTTCCCACCGGCAGCAAGCTACCGGCTATGCTTGCAACCATCACGGTCACTCCCCACTCCGAGGCTGCAACCCTGTCCGACGTCCTGGCTGGGGTCTATTGGGCAGGCGCAGCAACCGGTATGGTGTGGCTCTCGGCCCGACTATTTTCTCTGCTCTATCTGCGCCGCCGGTGCCGCACCGCTGTGATAGAAGGCACACAGCTCCTTATCCTCCCATCGGGAAAAAGCCCCTTTTCCTTCTTCAAGACCATCTTCATCCCGCCGGTCGATTATTCGCCCGAAATGCTCCATCACATCATCTGCCACGAAAAAGCTCACGTCG
>UQMR01000029.1 GCA_900542255.1 uncultured Porphyromonadaceae bacterium | reverse complement strand
CTACGTAAAGAACGCCTATGCCAACATACCTGCCGACGACAACGCAACGCTCGACATAGACCTGTGCGTGATGCTGAAACAGCAAAACAAAGTATTCAAGATAGAGAAGCACACACACAGTTATCCCCATTGCTGGCGTACCGACAAGCCTGTGTTGTATTACCCGTTGGACAGCTGGTTTATACGCACGACGGCATGTCGCGACCGCATGATAGAACTCAACAACACCATCTGCTGGAAACCGCAGGCCACCGGTAGCGGGCGTTTCGGCAAATGGCTCGAAAACCTGCAAGACTGGAATCTGTCGCGCAGCCGTTATTGGGGTACTCCGCTGCCGATATGGCGCACCGAAGATGGCTCGGAAGAGATATGTATCGGCTCCGTAGAAGAGCTCTACAACGAGATAGAAAAGTCGATTGCCGCAGGTTACATGAAAGAAAACCCATACAAAGTGAAAGGGTTCGTGCCGGGCGAATATACCGAAGAGAACTACAACAAGATAGACTTGCACCGTCCTTATGTCGACGAGATAGTACTTGTGTCGCAAAAAGGGAAGCCCATGCACCGCGAAAGCGACCTCATAGACGTATGGTTCGACTCGGGTGCCATGCCTTATGCACAGATACACTATCCGTTTGAGAACAAGGAGGCATTCGATGCCCGTGAAGTATATCCTGCCGACTTCATTGCCGAAGGCGTTGACCAGACACGCGGATGGTTCTTCACCCTGCATGCCATAGCGGCAATGGTATTTGACAGTGTATCATACAAGACCGTCGTATCGAACGGGCTGGTGCTCGACAAATTCGGCAATAAGATGTCGAAGCGTCATGGTAATGCAGTCGATCCGTTTGCCACGATAGAGAAATACGGGTCAGACCCCCTGCGCTGGTACATGATAACCAACGCATCGCCGTGGGATAACCTGAAATTCGATATGGAGGGCATCGAAGAGGTTCGCCGCAAATTCTTCGGCACGCTATACAATACATATTCGTTCTTTGCCCTCTATGCCAACGTAGACGGCTTCACCGGCAAAGAGCCCATCATCCCCATAGCCGAACGTCCCGAAATAGATCGCTGGATTATATCGCAACTCAACACCCTTGTCAAAGATGTAGACAACGACTACGCCAGCTATGAGCCCACACGCGCAGGACGCGCTATATCGGACTTCGTAAATGACAACCTGAGCAACTGGTACGTACGGCTCAACCGCAAGCGTTTCTGGGGCGGCGAAATGGATGACAACAAGCTGGCCGCTTACCAAACTCTTTACACCTGTCTGGTAACCATCACCCAGCTGATGGCACCTATTGCACCGTTCTACTCCGACAAGATGTATAAAGACCTTATTGCCACAACCGGCGAAGGTGCCGCATCGGTACATCTGAGCGACTTCCCGGCAAGCAACGAGGAGTGTATCGACAAAGAGTTAGAAGAGCGCATGCACATAGCCCAGGACATCACCTCGATGGTTCTCGCCTTGCGCCGGAAAGTGAATATCAAAGTACGCCAGCCGCTGTCTATGTTGATGATACCTGTTGTAGACGAGCAGCAGAAGCAACATATCGCGGCCATGAAGAACTTGATTCTTACCGAGGTAAATGTCAAGGAATTGAAGTTTGTCGACAACGCGGCAGGTATATTGGTAAAACGGGTGAAACCCGACTTCAAAAAACTCGGCCCGCGCTACGGCAAGATTATGAAACAGCTTGCCAATGCCATAGCCGGTATGAGCCAAGAAGATATCGCCATGTATGAGCGCGACGGCAGTTATACATTCGAGATAGACGGCACAAAAGCAACCGTTGGAATAGAAGATGCCGAGATACTCTCTGAGGACATCCCGGGATGGCTGGTGGCCAACGAAGGCCGGCTCACCGTTGCATTGGACATAACCCTTACAGAAGAGTTGCAGAGAGAGGGTTACGCCCGTGAGTTGGTAAACCGCATACAAAATATACGCAAGCTAAGCGAGTATGAGATAACCGACAAGATACGTATCACCATCGCTCCCAACCCCGTCTTAGACAACGTTGTAAAAGAGTACGGTGAATATATATCGCGTCAGACGCTTGCCGACAGTATTGCCATAGGTAATGTAAGCGGCGAGAATGTCACAGAACTCGACTTAGACACATTCAAAGTAAACATCCACATAGAGAAGGCATAATAACGATGTGACCGAACTCTATGGGCCACCATGTGTTAGTAAAATATTTAACTTATAAAACCTTATCCTTATGGCAGAAAAAACCCGATATTCAGACGCCGAACTTGAAGAGTTCCGTGCTGTCATTAATACCAAACTTGAAAAAGCACTGAGAGATTATGACAATTTGAAGGCTGCCATCATGAATACTGATGGCAACGATGTAACCGATACCTCCCCTACTTTCAAAGTCTTGGAAGAGGGAGCCAACACGCTGTCGAAAGAGGAAGCCGGGCGACTTGCAGAGCGTCAGATGAAATTCATCCAACACCTTCAAGCTGCTCTTGTGCGCATAGAAAACAAGACCTACGGCATATGCCGCGAAACAGGCAAGCTCATTCCCAAAGAACGATTGCTGGCCGTACCGCACGCCACACTCAGCGTCGAAGCCAAAAACAAAGGCGTAAAATAAAACAGCTATCAATCTCCGGCTACATGACTCCCATCACAAAATGGCTTGTAGCCGGGGATATTTTTAACTCTTACGAAAACTATTTTCATATAGCATGAAACGAATAACAAGAGGGCAATGGGCTATTATCATTGTCGTAGCCATTTTGCTTATAGACCAATGCACGAAAATAGCAGTAAAGACCCACATGTATTTAGGGGAGACCATAGATATAACGAGTTGGTTCAAAATTGCTTTTATCGAAAACAATGGCGCCGCCTTTGGCATGGAAATAGGCAACAAGCTCTTTCTTACACTATTTCGTATCATAGCGGCAAGTGCACTGGGCTATCTGTTATGGTATATCTCAAAAAGAGAACAATATACCATGGGATTTATAGCATGCGTAGCAGCCCTTGAAGCCGGAGCCATAGGCAATATCATAGATTGTCTGTTTTACGGTATCATATTCAATGCGCCCGTGCCACCCGAGGTCGCAGTGCTTTTCCCCGAAGGCGGCGGCTATGCCGGCTTCTTATACGGGCGCGTAGTAGATATGCTCTACTTCCCCTTGTTTGAGTTTTATTGGCCCGATTGGATTCCATTCATAGGAGGCGAACTATTTGAGTTCTTCCGCCCGGTATTCAACATTGCCGACTCTGCCATAACCATAGGCATGCTGTGTATCATACTATTTTACCGCCGATACTTTTTGTCAGACAACGCTGTACAAACAAACCCCGAAAACGGCCAATGAGAATAGGCATCGCAAGCATATTGTTAGTTGCTCTCCTGTCGCTTGTCTCATGCAAGCAGCAGGATGAAGGGATATTGAACAAAAGAGAGATGACCGATTTGCTGGTGGATATACACAAATCGGAAGCCGTAATAGCGCTCAATTATAGCAAATTTCCCAACGACAGCGCCAAAAGTGTCATTCGCGAGGCCGTATTCAACCGGCACAAAATTACGCAAGCCCAGTTCGACTCATCGCTCGTATGGTATGGCAACCATATAGAAGAGTATATGGAAATATATGATAAAGTCATAGAACGGCTTAACCAAGAGAACGAAGAGATAAAGGCCCTCATTGCGCAAGACAATGCCCAAATACTCACCCGGGCGGGCGATACCGTAGATATATGGAAACGTGAGAGGGCTCATGTTTTCGACTCGGGCAAAAGAGAAAATATATTTGCCTTTGATATAACGGCCGACGAAAACTTTTTCCGAAACGACCGTTTTATACTGAAAATACATGTCGTCAACGTGCCCAAAGACAATGTAAAACCCATCACATACCTCGCCGCAAGACACGACGAGCAAAATATCAACTACAACTGGGGGAAAATAGAGAAAGAGGGATGGAACGAACTGAGGGTACAATGCGACTCGTCTATAAGGATGAATACTGTATACGGATACATTGCCATGCCCGAACGTGCCGACGGCCACGTAATGTATATGGACAGTATCATTCTGTTGCGTATTCATGAGAAACCGGGCATGGAAAATTTCCCTTATCACGTCATGGAAACATTGCCCAACCGCATTGTAAAACGTCCCGGGGTAGAAACAGCCCCAAAGACAAAAACCAATAAAAAGTCGCAACAGACCACCCTGCGGCACAAGAAACTAATACCGGAATAAGCACATGAAGAGAGGATTTTTTTCACACCAACTTTGTTGCGGACGCTCGCTGCTCAACAAGCACATACTATATCTTACGATGGATTACAGGATAGACTCTATCCTGCCATTTCAGCGCGAGGTATCGCTTACGACTTTCTGCGAGGGGTTGTTATTGGCTGTATCCCCTGCATTTGACGAACTCAAAGAGCAGTTTACATCAAGCCTCTCACAAGAGTTGCAAAAAAATACATCCATGACAGTCGGTGAAGCCGTATTACACAACAGCATATACCGCAAATGTTGTGTAAACGACGATGAAGAATGCCGCCTCTATGCCATTACATCGATAGACTGGCATACAGGAAGGCTTCGCGAGCATGCCGATATAGAACTGGTCGAGGTCCTAAGATAGCGCCATGAATCGCCATGACAGGTAATTGCAGGTGGAATCCCTGGCACGGATGCCTGAAATTGTCAGAGGGTTGCCGCAATTGCTACGTATATCGCTTCGACTCTCGTTATGGTAGAGAGAGCAGCGAGGTTACAAAGACATCGACCTTCTCGCTGCCTGTACAACGCAAAAAGAACGGCGACTATAAAATAGCATCTGGCTCCTTGGTATATACCTGTTTCAGCTCCGACTTTTTTCTCGACAGAGCCGATGCGTGGCGACCGGCAGCATGGGATATGATGCGGGTAAGAAAAGATTTGCGTTTCCTTTTTATAACCAAACGTATAGACCGAATTGCCCAATGCCTTCCGTCGGACTGGGGAACCGGATATGACAACGTAACAATAGGCTGTACCATAGAAAACCAGGAGATGTGCGACTATCGCCTCCCCTACTTCCTGCAAGCGCCTATTGCGCATAAAATCGTTGTATGCGAGCCTTTATTGGGTGATATAACCTTACCGCCATGCAACGGTATAGAAGAGGTGATTGCCGGAGGCGAATCGGGATATAACGCCCGTCCCTGCCATTATGAATGGATATTGCATATAAGGGCTCAATGCGCCGAACAAGGTATCGGATTCCACTTCAAACAGACCGGCGCTCTTTTTGTAAAGGAGGGGCGTACATATCATATAGCCCGACACGAACAAATACCGCAGGCTCATAAAGCGGGAATCGACTTATAGGACGATTCCCCACCCCATATATATCGGCAAAAGGGTTCCATCCATAACGCCGTTGGCTTTATACCATATTGAATAGTTGTAAAACAAAAACAGCAGAGATGCTCATCGCATGTCTGCTGTATATTCAGTTTATCTTCTAAATAATTAATCTTTAAGGTCTAAAAATACATGTTTTTCATCATCAAAATGCCCTTTTACAAATTTCTGAGGGCTGAAAAAGTGTAATTCTATAGTAGATTAAAGGTAACTGAGATTGGTTTTATCAATTGTTGTATTCTCATTACGAGGCAAAGATACAACAAATTGTTTTACCAACTGCAAAATTTTGACTTTTTTTTGTGTTATATTATCATAACCACCTTTTAATCTCTCTTATAAGCACTTACAGAAGTGATTACAATTTATAATCTTCTTTATTTACATAGTTTAATAGAAAAACCTGTATCAGGGGAGCTCTCATTTACTCCCAACCGCCTCCCAGTGCCTTATACAACTGGACAAGGGCCAGTTGTTTGCCCAGGACAGCCTGGCTAAGGCTTATTTGAGCATCGAAATATCCCCGTTGCGCATCCAGCACGTCGAGATAACTGATATACCCTTTGATATATTGCAGGTTGGCCAGTTTGTTGTTGCTGTATGCAGCCTGTTCCAATTTTTTACGCGAGTTATATACGTCCTTGCTTTTATTGAACGTTATTATGGCATCCCGGGCATCTTTGAATGCAACCAACACCTGCTTTTCATACAGATATACCTCGCGCTCGTAGGCGGCCTCCTGCGCCTTCCATTTGGCTCTGTTCTGTCCGAATGAAAACAATGGCGCCAACAAATTTGCACTGATAAATGTATAGGGCGAGTTAAAGAAGTCTTTGAATTCCTCGCTTTCAAGACCCCAGTTTGCCGTCAGACTCAACCGAGGAAACATACTGGTAAATGCGATGCCGACATCGGCATTGGCCGCAATCAACGCTTTCTCGGCAGCTTGCACATCGGGGCGTCTTTCCAGAAGCGACGAGGGCAAGCCGGCAGGCAGTTCGTCCGGCAGAAGCTCTATATGCTCGTCCATCATCATACGACGTATCGGGTACGGGAACTCTCCGGCCAATAGGGCTATCTCATTCTCTTTTATGGCAATGGCTCGCTCCAAATCGGGCACCATGGTGGCCGTGCGGGCCAACTCTACCTGAGCCTGCTGATAAGGGGTTTCCGACGTCAGGCCGCCCTCAAAACGCAACTTGGCCAGTCTGAGTCCCTCTTCACGGGCTCTTAACGTCTGCTTTACTATCGCCAGTTCGTTATCCAGGGCCGAAAGTTCATAGTATGATTGCGCTACTTGTGCTACCAAACTAACCTGCAACGCCCGCTGGTTATCTATTGCTTGCAACAATTCGGCATTACTTCGCTCATATGCCCAACGCAATCGCCCCCACAGGTCTATTTCCCATGAGATAAGCATTGCACCGTGAATCTCGGGCGATACATCCCTGTTGTTTCCCCCATAATTTTCCACTTCCCGATTGGCATGAATATCGGCATCGAAACGAGGCAACATCTTTCCTAAATCTACCCGCTTCAAAGCAGCCAGCTCTTTAACCCGCGCAATAGATGCCAACATGTCTTTATTGTTTGCGAGCGTCTTCCGAATCAATTGTTGAAGGATTGTATCGCCATATATTTCCCACCAATGCATGTCGGCCAGCGAGAAGGTATCGCCTGCTTGCGAAAGCGAGTCCAACTGCTCGGGCAACTCCATCTCGGGACGCACGTAAGCCTTGCCCAATTTACACGAACTTACGGTAAGCAGCAATACAATTCCTATCGCTATCAATATATATGGAGTATGTTTCATGATTTCTGCTTTTTAGGCATCAGCCTGTTCTTGATTTTATAAATATATACAAAGAAGAAGGGAACGAGCGTTATACCTACCGTTACTGCTACTATCATACCGAAAAATACGCCCGTACCTATGGCTTGACGGCTGGCAGCTCCGGGTCCCGAAGCAAGTACCATAGGCAACATACCGAGAATAAATGCCAAAGAGGTCATAAGAATAGGCCTGAATCGCAAGTGTGCAGCATTCAACGTTGCTTCTATCAGCCCTTTGCCGGCTTCTATCTGTTCTTTGGCAAATTCTACGATGAGAATGGCATTCTTTGCGGCCAATCCCATAAGCATTACCAAGCCTATTTGGAAGTACGTATCGTTATCCAGTCCGCAAGCCCATACGCCTAAATATGCGCCTAATGCCGCCACAGGAAGAGACAGCAACACAGCGATAGGTATAAACCAGCTCTCGTACAACGCAGCAAGGAACAAGAAGACAAACATAAACACGAGTGCCAGAACCAGGCCCGTTTGCCCTCCGGCTTTTTTCTCCTGATATGAGAGGCCGCTCCATTCTACACCTATATTGGTAGGCAGGTGCTTTTGTGCAATCTCTTCGAGAGCCTGCATGGCCTGTCCGGTACTGTATCCTTTGGCAGCCTCGCCCCTTATGACCGATGAGGTGAACATATTAAACCGTTTGATACTGCCGGGGCCTGTCGTATATGAGGCATCGCCCAGTGCCGTGAGGGGAATCATGGCATTATTGCTTCCGCGGACAAAATAAAGGTTCAGGTTGTCCTTGTGCTCGCGATACGGAGCCTCGGCCTGTATATACACGCGGTATATGCGGTTAAACATATTGAAGTCATTGACATATACCGAGCC
Source organism: uncultured Porphyromonadaceae bacterium (assembly GCA_900542255.1). Taxonomy (GTDB): domain Bacteria; phylum Bacteroidota; class Bacteroidia; order Bacteroidales; family Barnesiellaceae_A; genus Barnesiella_A; species Barnesiella_A excrementipullorum. The sequence goes on along the minus strand of UQMR01000029.1, from coordinate 17,803 downwards.
GCTATACGTCTTCATCGTCGAGAATACATCTTTGAGGGGTACCCCCGACAACTTTACCTTATCTCTGTCTACATTAAAATAGAGCTGCGGTATTTCGGCCTGCATAGATGATGAGAGCCCGGTGAGCTCTTTGCGCTGGGACGCATAGTACATCAATGTATCTACGGCTTCTACAAGATTATCGAATGTGGCATCGCCGCGAGCTTCGAGCTGCATCTCAAAACCGCCCGAGCTACCTAAACCCGGAATAACCGGCGGTGTAGAAAGGTAAACTTTACTCTCGGGGTATTTCTCGAACTCCTCACGCACTTTGGCCATAATATCCTCTATGCTTTCGTCGTCACGTTCTTCCCACGGTTTCAAGATGACTGTCAGTTCACTACGGTTCTGGCTGGTTCCTACGCGCGGGCTCGAACCGGTTACATTCAGTACATATTCTATTGATGGCTCCTGCATCAGAAAATCTATTGCCCGGTTTGTGACCACCCGCGTCCGTTCCAAAGTAGCACCCTCGGGCAGTTCCAGTTCCACTTTGAAATACCCTTGGTCTTCGGTTGGCAGGAAGCTGGTAGGAATTATCTTGTTAAACAGTATAATAAGCACTATCGTACACCCGAAGAAGGTCATAACCCGGCGAGGATGTCCTAAGAACTTGGATATAATGTTTACGTATTTGTCGTTACCTATCTGCAACCATTTGTTTATATAGCGGAATACGATGTTTTTCGGTTTATTGGGGTCTACGGGCTTCAATATGAGCGAACACATAACGGGGCTAAGTGTAAGTGCAACCACCGTAGAGATGATTACAGAGACTGCTATCGTAACGGTAAATTGCCTATACAACATACCTGTTATACCCGACAAGAAGCTCACCGGCACAAACACGGCCGCCAGTACCAGCGAAGTGGCAATCAATGCGCCGCACAGCCCATCCATGGCCTTCTTGGTAGCCTCGTAAGCACTAAGATGCTCGGTTTCCATTATACGCTCTACATTCTCCACCACAACAATCGCGTCATCAACGACAATACCGATGGCCAGAATAAGTCCCAGAAGAGTGAGCATATTCAACGAGAATCCGAAGATAAGCATAAACCCGAAGGTTCCTATCAAAGAGATAGGCACCGCTACAATAGGAATCAGGGTTGCCCGCCAGCTTTGCAGCGAGAGGAATACCACTATAATGACGAGCAGCAGTGCCTCGAAAAGCGTCTTATACACCTCGCGTATCGACTCTGATATATAAGTCGTCATATCGAAGGGTATCTCATACTGCATGCCATCGGGGAAGTTCTTGCTCAACTCCTTCATGGCTTCTTTTACATTTTGGGCAACTTCCATTGCATTGGCTCCGGGAAGCATATATATATAGAGTACCGCTGCATTACCGTCGTTGATACCGCTCTCGGTATTATAAGATGCCGACTCTAACGAAATACGGGCGACATCGCGTAATCTTACAATAGAGCCATCTGGATTGGCACGTACTACTATATCTTCAAATTCGCTGACCGATGATAGACGTCCGTGTGTCGTAATAGGAATCGTGATATCTACATCCTCAACAGGCTGTTGTCCCAGCACACCGGCAGCCGCCTCGCTGTTTTGGTCTTTAAGGGCGTTTTGCAGGTCTTGTACCGTCAGTCCGAAATTTGCCATTTTATCGGGCTGCACCCATATCTGCATGGCGTAATAGCGGCTACCTATATTAGATACGCGTCCGACTCCGGGGATACGGCGCAAAAGGTCGAGGACGTTGAGCGTAGCAAAGTTGCTCAGATATATCTCGTCGAATTTAGGGTCGTTCGATGTGAGGCATATTGTCATCAACTGGCTGGGCGATTGCTTCTCTATCGAGATACCATTTTGTATCACCTCGGCCGGCAAACGCGATTCGGCCAGTTTTACCCGGTTCTGTACCTCTACGGCTGCCAGGTCGGCATTGGTAGATACATCGAAAGTAATCGTAGCCGAAAAGCCTCCCGAGTTGGAACTGCTCGACTCCATATATAACATGCCCGGCGTACCGTTCAACTCCTGCTCTATCGGCGTGGCCACCGCCTGCGATACCGTTTGTGCGCTTGCTCCGGGATACGACGCGCTTATTTTTACAACCGGCGGCGTAATTTGCGGATATTGGTCGATAGGCAACATGGTGAGGCCTATCAATCCCACAATGACTATGACAATAGATATGACGGCAGAGAATACCGGATGATCGATGAAAAAATTGACTTTCATGATTCTCTGTTATTACACAAATTATTCTTCGGGGGTTTCATTATTAATCACTACTTCCACGCCGGGCGACAGTTTATGATACCCCTCTACCACAATCTGCTCGCCGGCAGCCAAACCCCGCTCTACAACAACCATATTGTCTTGCTCCGGGCCTAACTCTATAAAACGTTTCTCTACGGTATTATTCTTGCGTACGACATAGATATATGCACCGCCCTTCTCAATAATGACCGCTCTGAGAGGAACGGTAATGGCATCCTCCCGCACATCGAGCAACAACTTTACCTGTGTAAACTGTCCGGGGAGCAATACATGGCCGGGATTGGGCATCTCGGCACGTACCGAGAATGTACCTGTACGCGGGTCTACCTGCGGCTCGGCAAAGTCAACAAGCCCCTTATATGGATACTGGGTATTATCGGCAAGCGTCACGGTAATGTAAGGTTGCCATGAACGATTTTCTACCTTCTGCCCAAGATTGACATTGCGCTCTTTACTTTTCAGATAGTCGAGTGCCGTCATACTGAAATCGACCAATACCGTATCGCTCTTGACCACTGTCGCCAACTGTGTCTTGCCGCTACGGCCTACCAGCGTACCCAGGTCGACAAAGCGCTCACTGATATTGCCCGATATGGGCGAACGCACAACCGTATAATCGAGTTCCATCTCGGCTTGGTCCAAATCGGCCTGACTCATGATAACCGAGGCCTTGGCACTCTCGTATGCTGCTACGGCATTGTCCAAATCGAGCTGGCTGGCAGCATTCTCGGCATATAGAGGACGTATACGCTCCAAATCGTGTTGTGTCTTGCGCTCTTGTGCCTGGTCTTTTTTCAACTGAGCCGATGCTTTGTCTACCTTCGCCTTATATTGCCTCTGGTCTATCACAAACAGCACTTGGTTTTTCTTCACGTATGTACCCTCTTCAAACAGCATCTCTTCCAAAAACCCCTCTACCCGGGCATGTACCTCGACAAACTGTTGCGCACGCACACGCCCCACATATTCGCCATATACATTGACATCGCTTTTGCCCACCTCTACGGTCGACACGACGGGAAGCACTCTTTCTGGTTCTTTCTTTCGTGAAAAATAAATCACGGCCGCAACCACTGCTATAACAAGCACCAGTATCGCTACCGTCTTTTTCTTAATGATGAAATAGGACTTGACATTCTGGAAAGGACGTCTCATAGTTTTAATGTTAAAATTTTTCGAGTACAAAGATACTGACAAAAGGCATACCATTCTTTTTTATTGCCAACAAATAAGCGACAAAAGCATTTATTGTGTAATATTGGGGTGTGTTGGGGAAAAATTCCACAGCACACCCCATATACATTGGCAATTTCACACTAACTTTGCCATGCAAAAATGTAAATCATGATTAGTTATTTGCAAGTAGACGAGCTTACAAAATCGTTTGGCAACCGCATTTTGTTTGAAAATATATCTTTTGGCGTTGCCAAAGGCGAGCATATAGGTATTATTGCCCAAAACGGCAATGGGAAAACCACTCTATTGAATATCATCGCCGGGAAAGAAGATTATGACAGCGGCCGCATCACCTTTCACAATGATATAAAGGTGGGGTATCTCATGCAGAATCCCTCCTTCTCGCCAGAGCTTACCATATTGCAAGCATGCTTCGACTCGCCCAATGAAACCGTACAAGCCATATCGCGATACGAGAAAGCGCTCTATGAGAACGAGCCGCAAGCGCTGCACGATGCCATAGAAGAGATGGACCGGCTGAAAGCATGGGAATATGAGCACCGCGTCAAAGGCATTCTCTCGAAACTAAATATCAAGAACTTCGAGCAGCCTGTCAAAGAACTATCCGGCGGGCAAATCAAACGCATAGCCCTTGCCAACATCCTTATCACCGACCCCGATATGCTCATTCTCGACGAGCCTACCAACCACCTCGACATAGAGATGACAGAGTGGCTCGAAGAGTATCTTCTACGCAGCAATATCACCTTGCTGATGGTCACACACGACCGATATTTCTTGGACCGCGTGTGTACCCAAATATTAGAAATAGATAACCGTACATTATATAGTTATAAAGGGAACTTCGGTTACTATCTCGAAAAACGACAAGAGCGTATCGAGGTACAGAATGCCGAAACGGCACGGGCGCGTAATCTTTTCAGGAAAGAACTCGACTGGATGCGCCGGCAACCGCAAGCCCGAGGCGGCAAGGCGAAATCGAGAATAGACGCATTCTATGCACTCGAAGAAAAGACAAAGCAACAGCATGATTCGCAAAACGTAAAGTTGGAGGTAAAATCGTCTTATATAGGCAGCAAGATATTTGAAGCCCAATACGTAAGCAAATCGTATGGCGACCTGAAAATCGTTGATAATTTCTATTACAATTTTGCCCGCTACGAAAAATTGGACATTATAGGGGCAAACGGAACGGGCAAATCGACTTTCGTCAAAATGTTGGTAGGCGAAATTCGTCCCGACAGCGGGCGCTTCGATATTGGCGAAACCGTACGCTTTGGCTATTATTGCCAGGAAGGGTTGCAATTCAAAGAGGGCATGAAGGTCATAGATGCCATCCGAGAAATAGCCGAAGAGATATCTTTGGGCGACGGTCGCAAGTTGTCGGCCAGCCAATTCTTGCAGCACTTCTTATTTCCTCCCGAGAAACAACACGACTACATATACAAGCTGAGCGGAGGCGAGAAACGCCGGTTGCACCTTTGTACCGTATTGATGCACAACCCCAACTTCCTCGTACTCGACGAACCTACCAACGACCTCGACATAACGACGCTAAGTATTCTCGAAGAGTATCTGCAAAACTTCAAAGGCTGTGTTATCGTCGTATCGCACGACCGCTACTTTATGGATAAGGTGGTAGAACACATTTGGGTATTCAAAGGCAATGGCGAGGTAAAGGATTTCCCCGGGAATTATACCGACTACCGCGAATGGCGAGCCGAGAAAACACGCGAGGAGAGGATGCGAGAGAAAGCCGAGAAAGAGAAAAAGGGAACAACGAAACAACCCGAACCGGCTAAAAAACGCGACAATGAGAGACGAAGACTAACCTTCAAGGAGAAGAAAGAGTTGGAAGAGCTCAACGTCCAACTGGCCCAACTGGGTGAGGAAAAATCACAACTGGAAGCAGAATTGAACTCCGGCTCTTTGTCGACCGACAAACTTTATGCCTACTCCAAACGCATCTCGGAACTGATTACGCTCATAGACGAGAAAGAGATGCGATGGCTCGAACTCTCGGAGATTGAAGAGGCCTGACATCTCACAGTGCCTACTCATATTTGACAGTCTGAGCCGGACGTATTAACGCCACTATATACGACGGCCCTACCAACATCAGCATCGACACAATCAGGCTGCCAACATTCAGCAAAACGACATGCCATACATTGAGCTCGATAGGCACGTAGGGTATATAGTATGCCTCGGGATTGAGTTTGAGAGGGTGAAAATATTTTTGTACGAGGCACAAGGTCACCCCTACGACATTCCCCCACAGCAAACCTTTCCCCACCAGAAAAGCCGACAAGTTGAGAAATATGGTGCGAATGGAGCGGTTGGAGGCTCCCAATGATTTGAGTACTCCTATCATAGAGGCATTCTCGAGAATAATGACAAGCAAGCCCGATATCATTGTAAAACCGGCAACGACGGACATCAGTATAATGATAACCCATACGTTCATATCGAGCAAATCGAGCCACCCGAAAAATACCGGATTCAGCTCTTGTACCGATTGGGTATAGTAGTGTTGCCCATACTTGTCGGGGGTCATAAGCAGTTGCGTATAGAGGCGGTAAGTCGTATCGTCTAACTTATCGTAATGGGCCACCCGCAACTCCACGCCGCTATACTGGTCGGGATACCATGCATTGAGCCGTTGCACCTGCCGGGCATCACCTATCACAAACAGATTGTCAAAATCGCTCAAATCTGTTTTATATATACCTTCTACAATAAATTTACGCGCCCTCACAGCTTCGTCTTGGACAAAATACGCCAGTACGTCATCGCCCGCCTTTATCCCCAGCTTGGAGGCTACGGCTTGTGAGATGAGAATACGGTCTGAAATGATACTATCTGTAAGTTGCGGCAAACTCCCCTCCGTCAGGTACGATGCAAAGAAAGACCAGTCGTAACCCGGCATAACCCCTTTCATGACAATGCCCATATAATGGTCATCGGTTTTGAATATACCCGGCTTTGTGGCGTATGGCTCTATACGCACAATCTCCTCATCGTCCGAAAGAAGTTGCGACAAACTATCAGAAAACTGTATAGGAGGTGTTTCGTATGTGGTATTGCTCGAAAATGCCGAAATGCGTATATGGGAGCCGAAGCCGACTACCTTTTCGCGAATCTCCTGCTTAAACCCCACAACGATTGCCACGGTAAGAATCATTACGGCCAGCCCCAACGCGACACCGGCTATCGCCAACCTTACTGCCGGTGGCGACACCTCGCGCCGGTTATCTTTGTCTGAATAAATGCGCCGAGCTACAAATGACTCCCACTTCATGATAATAACTAAAATCTGTCGCGTGCAAAAGTATGACAAAAGCAAAGATAAAACAAATATTGTCTTGCAATAATGACTTTGCCACCATATTGCCGACACGCTTCGGTCGATTTCTTTTGCCAATATTCTGATAAAACGACAGCCCCTGTTGCCACAGCGTAAGTGCAAACCCATTTTACCGATAAGGCCCTCCCCGATTCTTTCAAACAACAATTTTTCTTATCTTATTATCCCATAAAATTTTTACCTTTACACCCACTTTCGTTCCGCCCGTTGGATATGGAATAAGAGATACGACAACAATTAAAATGCAATAAGACAAACACATGGGAAAATGGCAGAAAATAATCGGTATCAGCATCATCGTTGTTACTGTACTGTTTTTGATATCGGCCTGCATGGATGTCTATTTAGATATAAAAGATTTCATGTCTCCTACTCCTATGTACCATGCTCTCAACCCCAATCATCTTTACTTCGGGACTGTTATATGTGGGTCATTACTGATTTGTCTGCTGAGCATCATGCTTTTTATTTTCTTGTGGAACGAAAAGAGGCGCAAAAAATAGCATGTAAAAGAAACTGTCTAATATCATACAACCATGAGACATCATAAAGTCACTGACTATACTAAAAATCTAATACCAAGATTGTATGATTGATTTTTTCCGTAACTTTGCACAACAGTCTGCCGGTAACATTCCGGCAGGCATTTAGATGAAAAAGATATTAGTATGAAGAAAAGTTTTTCTCGCCAGATTATCGCATTATTAGCCATAGTACTGTTATTTGCTCTTTTGTCGCTCATTCCCATGTACTTATTCAATCGTCCGGGAGTTGACCCGTGGCGCATGAGCATTGCGATGATGGTCATACAAGACGTAGGCATATTTATTATACCGGCTTTTGTCACCGCCCGCATATTCAATAGCGGACACACGATGCAAGCGCTCATGCTCAATAAGCTCCCGGGGTGGAGTCATTTAGGCATGATGCTGCTTATATATATTGCCTCTATGCCTATGATGAACAGCATTATAGAATGGAACGAAGGTATAAGGCTGCCCGAGTCGATGGTCGGTATAGAACAGTGGTTGCGCACACAAGAAGATATGGCTCTGAAAGCTACCGAGTTGCTTATGAGCATGACATCGGTAGGGCAACTTATTATTGTCATTCTCACGGTAGGTGTACTCACAGGATTGGGCGAGGAACTGATATTCAGAGGGTCTATACAACGGCTGATGATAGAAAACCGGGTAAACATCCATGTGGCCATATGGGTTTCCGCTTTCATATTCAGCGCCATGCACATGCAGTTTTATGGTTTTGTTCCCCGCATGTTACTGGGTGCGTTTTTCGGTTATCTGGTAGTGTGCAGCGGAAGTTTGTGGCTCCCTATCTTGGCACACGCCCTCAACAATACGGTAGCCACTGTCACATATTATCAGCCGGCACTGGAAAATATGCCTTGGTTTGGAATAGCCACCCCATCGACAACCATCATCAGTACCGTAGCTACCCTTATACTTTTGCTATGCTACATAAGGCATATGCGTTTTACGCACTGATTTTTTAAGTATTGGAGAGTATATCTTCGAGGTCTTTTCCCGACAGGCGAAGGCGGAACTTGCCATTATGGGCAATAGAGATATTGCCGGTTTCCTCCGATACAATAATTGCTATGGCATCCGATTCCTGACTGATACCGAGAGCCGAGCGATGCCGCAAGCCAAGCGACTTGGGAATATCGGTATTGTGCGACACGGGCAGTATACAGGCAGCGGCTGCAATGCGGTCGTTTGCAATAATCATAGCGCCATCGTGCAACGGATTGTTTTTGAAAAATATGCACTCTATAAGGCGTGAATTGACATCGGCATTGATTATTTCACCGGTATGCTCAAATTTCTCGAGCGGAGTATTGCGCTCTACCACAATCAAGGCTCCTGTTTTACTCTTCGACATGTTCATGCAGGCATATACTATTGCCATGACATAGGGTTTTGTCGCACCCTTATCATTTTTACGCAAGAATCCAAAAAGGAACTTCCATCTGTTTTGCGAGCCCAGCTCAAAGAGGAACCGGCGTATCTCTTCCTGAAACAGAATCACCAATACCAGCAGGCCAAGGCTTATAAATTTATCCATGATGGCACCCAGCAACCTCATATCTAAAAAGAGACGGAATACCACCCATACGACGACAAATGCCAGCACGCCGTTGAAAATTTTTATGGTGCCCGACTCTTTCATCATTTTATAGATGTAGTAGAGCATCGAGGCAACTATGAGTATGTCTATGGCATCTTTAACTCCGAAGTCTATCATGAAAAACTTATTTATTCGTTGAGTGTTTGCATTACAATTTTTACGGCTTCTGCCGCAGGTCGCACATCGTGTACCCTCAATATATCGGCTCCGCCCAGTAGGGCCATGACGTGGAGGGCAGTCGTTCCATTTACGCTCTCTTCGGGGGTTGTCCCGAGGAGCTTATATACCATAGATTTGCGCGAAACGCCCACCAATAGCGGCAACTCCAATGGCAAAAATTCATCCAGATGCCTCATCATCCTGTAATTATCGGATAACGTCTTGCTGAAACCGAATCCGGGGTCGAGTATTATATCGTTCACTCCCATACGCGTAAGCCGCTCTATCTTTGCAGCGAAATACTGCAATACCTCGGCAGCTACGTTATCATACACAAGATATCGTTCCTCCATCATCTGCGAGGGGATACCCCGCATGTGCATCATGATATATGGCACTTGCAGCCGCGCCACCATATCGTACATGCCGGGGTCCAACTCTCCGGCCGATATGTCATTGATGATTTGCACGCCATACTCCTCGACGCAACGGCGTGCCACGGAGGCTCTGAATGTGTCGACAGATACGATAGCATCGGGCGCAATGCGTCGTATAATTTCCAACCCTCGTGCCAAACGCCGCATCTCCTCGTCGGGCGATATATCATCGCATCCGGAACGCGACGAATAGCCCCCCACATCTATCATATCGGCACCTTCGGCAATGAGTTGATGCACACGGGCGGCAATCTGCTCTTCGGTAGCACAACGGCTGCCGGCAAAGAAAGAGTCGGGTGTAACATTGAGTATTCCCATCACTTTCGGCCGGGACAAATCTATCAACCGGCCACCGGCATTGAAGGTGAATTTCTTATTTCTTTTGTCGAGAAGCATATTGTTTCCTTGTAGAAAGCGAAGTTACTACTTTTCTGCCAAACTCAACTTGTTTACCCGCATAAAAACGACATTCAAGCCTATTGTCTTTATCATCCCTGCCACAACCGTATATGGTATGGATACATAAAAGAATCACATATTATACTGTTACCTACTTAACACACAGACCCGAGAGTGCTCGGCTTATTATTCCTCTATCCGCGGAACGGGCTCCAAAGTTTGTTGCACCGGAACATTTTGCAGCCTGTTATCCATCGTATCGCGTACGACACGGTCGTTGCGGACATAACTGCGCTTGCGCTCTCCCAAAGGAATTGAATCGGCTTGTGAACGAAATAATGATATTTCTTGTTCTAATACCGAGTAATCGGTTGCAACATTTTGCTTATGTGCTCTGTTGTATGATATGCCTGCCTGTATAACAGCCAAGACGATGACAATAACTGCCAAAACGACCGTTGCCCGACGTTGTCCTCGCGACAATGCCAACCACTTATCGATAAAAGAGTTTCTATTCATAATAAAATCATATATCAATCATCAAACAGATAAAACCATGACGACAAAATTCATTCCGCGACATTGCGCAGTTGGTGCAAATTTAATATCTTTGCCGCATAGTACGAGACTAATTGTCAGCAAAATACAAAACTTCCCCTTATGAAACACCTAACATTTATTTCTTGCTATATACCCACGACAATGGTTCTCGCCGCCATCTTGTACCTGTCATTGGCTTCTAATCCTGTACCCGATACCGGCGGACTTTTCGACTTCCCGGGTAGTGACAAAGTAGTACATGGAATCATGTATATGGGCCTGACGCTTATTTTTTGTTTCGATTACTATCGCCAGAGACCGGCAAGGAACGATTCACGCATTTTGCTTGCAGCCTTTGTCATAGCCTCCCTATTGGGCGGAGTTATCGAAATATTGCAACAAGCGATGCACATGGGACGTACGGGCGACATCTATGACTTCATAGCCGATGTCGTGGGAGCTGCCATAGGTATAGGAATAGGCGTATGGGGCATAAAGCCGTTTTTCCTGTCACGGCAGGCAAAAACGACCCATTAGACAAGATGACAGCTACACGGCTACACCTCGCATCGGCTCTCCGACTCACCCGACTGGCTACGGATATACGGTAAAATATCGGCATCACCGGGTGCAAACCAACGCATATCGGTATCTCGCAAGAACCACGTAAGTTGTTTCTTGGCATATACCCGAGTATTCTTTTGTATGCGCGCCACAGCCGTATCGTAATCCATCTTTCCGTCGAAATATGCAAAAAGCTCTTTGTAACCTACGGTATTGAGCGAATTGCAGGCACGATAGAGATATACCCGGCGTGCCTCGTCGGCCATTCCGGCCGCCATCATATCCAGGACTCGGCGATTGATGCGATCGAAGAGCTGCGGCCGGGGCAGGTTCAGCCCTATTTTTATGATACGGAATGGCCGCTGTTTCACCGTATTGGTGCGTAGGGAAGAGTATGGTTTACCGGCCTCCAAGCATATCTCTATGGCATGTATGACCCGCTTGTGGTTGTTGCGGTCGACAATAGCGTAATACTCGGCATCCAGCTCGCGCAACCACGCAAGCATATAGTCGTTGCCGTGCTGCTCATGGCAGGCATACACCTTGCGGCGTATCTCATCGCTGATGGTAGGCAGTATGTCGATACCTTTGCATACGGCATCGACATACATCATGGAGCCTCCGCACATCACCGCATAGGGCGAACGGGCAAACAAGCGGGGAAGCAAAGCCATCACATCGCTCTCGAACTGGGCGGCACTGTAATAGTCGCCCAACCCCAACATTCCTACAAAATGATGGGGTACCTGCGCCAGCTCTTGTGCCGATGGTGCGGCCGTGCCGATGGGTATATCGCGATATACCTGACGAGAATCGGCTGAGATAATCTCAGCCGATAATGCTTGCGCCACACCAATGGCTGTGGCAGTCTTACCCACACCGGTAGGACCGGTTATTACGACAAGTGTCGGGGTCATTTTGCTTCGGCTACCAGCCGGGCTATTTCTACAACCAATGCCGATGCTTTTTCCATAGACTGTATGGGAACAAACTCATAACGGCCGTGGAAATTGAGCCCGCCGGCAAATATATTGGGGCAAGGCAACCCTTTGAACGAGAGTTGTGCACCGTCCGTCCCGCCTCGTATGGGCTTCACTTTGGGCACAATGCCTACGTTTTTCATAGCCAGCGACACGAGGTCAATAATGTGCATGACAGGCTCTACCTTCTCGCGCATATTGTAGTATTGGTCCTTAATCTCTATCTCGGCACAACCCGGGAATTCGTTATTGATTTTGCGAGTCAGGTGTTCGAGCTCCTTCTTGCGACGTTCGAAACGGTCGCGGTCGTGGTCGCGGATGATATATGTCAACACCGATTTCTCGACATTTCCCTCGAACGAAACAAGGTGATAGAAGCCCTCGTACCCCTCGGTATGCTCGGGCGTCTCCCAACGTGGCAGCATGATGGCAAACTGGTTGGCGATACGAATGGAGTTTATCATCTTATGTTTGGCATACCCGGGATGCACATTGCGGCCGCGGAAGGTAACATGCGCCACGGCGGCATTGAAGTTCTCGTATTCGAGCTCCCCTATCTCACCGCCATCGAGCGTGTATGCCCAGTCGGCGCCAAAGGCCTCGACATCAAATTTGTGAGCGCCCAGCCCTATCTCTTCATCGGGATTGAATGCAATACGTATTTTGCCATGCTTTATCTCGGGGTGAGCCAGCAGATACTCCATCGCCGTAATAATCTCGGCAATACCGGCCTTGTCGTCGGCACCGAGCAAAGTCTTGCCATCGGTTACAATGAGGTCTTGCCCTACATAATGCAGCATCTCGGGGAACTCTGCGGGACGCAACACCACATTTTCTTCGGCACACAGCACAATCTCGCCACCGTCATAATTCTTCACAATGCGCGGCGAAACGTTGCGTCCGCTCATATCGGGACTGGTATCCAAGTGGGCTATAAATCCCACCGTCGGCAACTCTTTGTCGGTATTGGCCGGCAGAGTGGCCATGAGATAACCGTTTTCGTCGAGTGTAATCTCCGAGAGCCCCATACGCTGCAACTCTTTTTCGAGCGCTTTTGCAAAAATCATTTGTCCGGGAGTGCTGGGAGTCATGTTGGTGAGCTCATCCGACTGCGTGTCGAAGCTCACATAGTGGAGAAATCTGTCTACAAGTGTCATATTCACAGTGTTATTAAATTCAGGAAACGATATCCGGCAATAACATCTCATGCCGAACACACAACAAAGGTACTACATTTTTAGTCACAGGATGCGATAAAGTGCAATAAATTTCATACCGGCAAGCAACCTCGCCGTCACCTCCGTCTCTCACGGCAATATAACTCCGGGCCAACGTTAATAGGTCTCCCAATCGAGGGTTCTCCCAGGGAAATTGTGTAAATTTGCCGTGTTTTCTTCAACACAATAGTAACATCCATGGCCAAAAAGAGACGGAGCAGACCCAAAGGCAAAAGCCGCAGTAAGAAACGGAGCAATGCGGGGCATATCGTGCGCAACACGATAACCATCATTGCGATTATTGCCATCATCGTTGTGCTGTTCTTATATCTGCGCAACAACACCTCGCCCCTACCCTTCAGAAGAAACAACGCGCCATCATATACCGGCGCTGCCATACAAGGACACATTGCCGACCTCGACATGGCCCGCACACCCCAAGGCCGACGCTGCCAAATCATAGAACACAAAGGCTACACCGTATCGTACAACTCGCAGTGGCGGCTGCCCAACTGGGTGGCATACGAACTCACCGCCGAAGAGACACGCGGCGATGCCGAACGCAGCGACCGGTTTCTTGTCGACCCCAAAGTAGAAGGCGTATGCCCCCGACACAACGATTACACCCGCAGCGGATACGACCGCGGACACATGGCTCCGGCCGCCGATATGACATGGGACGAGCAAGCCATGCGCGAATCGTTCTACATGAGCAACATCTGCCCCCAGGTACACGGACTGAATGCCGGTGCCTGGAAGCAACTGGAAAACAAAATACGCATATGGGCGCGACGCGACAGCGCCATCATCGTTGTGTGCGGACCTATTGTAAAGGAGTCGCACCCCACGATAGGCCGCAACCGCGTGGCCGTACCCGACTATTTCTACAAGGTCGTGGCGTCGCCCTACGTAAGCCCGCCGCGAGGCATAGCCTTCATATTCAGAAACGAAACCGCCAAAGAGCCCCTATACACCTATACCGTAACGATAGACAGCGTAGAGGCGCTCACAGGCATAGACTTCTTATATAACCTGCCCGACAGTATCGAGCAACATATTGAACAAAACATAGACCTGCAATCATGGCAACTATAAACTTCGACTCACCCAACGACACCATCTGTGCCATATCTACCCCACCGGGAATAGGCGGCATTGCCGTCATCCGCATCAGCGGCAGCGATGCCATACCCATTGCCGACAGCATATTCACCTCGGTCCACCCCGGCAAGACTTTGGGCAACCAACCGGCCAACAAAGCCCTATTCGGCACCATACACGACCAAGACAACATCATAGACGAAGTAATAGCCACCCCCTTCCGCGCGCCACACTCATTCACCGGCGAAGATACGGTAGAGATATCGTGCCACGGGTCGCTCTACATACAGCAACACATCATCGCCCAACTCATACAACAAGGATGCCGCATGGCCGAGGCGGGCGAATTTACACGCCGGGCATTTGCATCGGGGCGCATCGACCTCTCGCAAGCCGAAGCCGTAGCCGACCTGATAGCCGCCAACACCTCTGCTGCACACCGCCTTGCGATGAACCAGATGCGCGGCAAGTTCAGCCAACGCCTCTCGCTGCTCCGGAACGACCTGCTCGAATTTGTCTCCCTTATAGAGCTCGAACTCGATTTCAGCGAAGAAGACGTAGAGTTTGCCGACCGCACCCGTCTGCAAGACCTCGCCGACAACATTGCCCGCGAGCTGCAACAACTGGCCGACTCGTTTGCCGTAGGCAACGCCATCAAAAACGGCATCCCCACCACCATCGTGGGCGAAACAAACGCCGGCAAATCGACCCTGCTCAACCTGCTGGCACACGACGAGAAAGCCCTCGTGAGCGACATACATGGCACCACCCGCGATGTGATAGAAGACGTCATCATCATCGGCGGCATGCAGTTCCGGCTCATCGACACGGCCGGCATACGCGACACGCACGACACCATAGAGACGATGGGCATCGAGCGCACATTCGACAAGCTGAGGCAATCGGATATCGTAATATGGCTCATCGACAGCACCGATGCGCCCGCCAAAATCGCAGCCATGGCACAGCGCATCGCTCCGCTCTGCGCAGGCAAACACCTCATCGCGGTGTTCAACAAAGCCGACCTGCTCGACACGGAACAAACCGAACGGCTCACCGCCACCTACGATACACTGCCCATCGACGCCGATATCCCCCTCTTTATATCGGCCAAATACAACACCGGCATAGACTGCCTCACGCAACGCCTCGTAGCCATTGCCCGCACATCGGCCGGCGGAAGCGGCGATGTAATCGTTACAAACATACGTCACTACGAAGCCCTGAAAAATGCCCTCGACGCCATACAACGCGTGCAACAGGGCCTCGCCACCACCCTATCGGCCGACTTCATAGCACAAGACATACGCGAATGTATACACTACCTGGGCGAGATTACCGGCGAAATATCTACCAACGAAATCCTCGGTTCCATCTTCTCACGCTTTTGCATCGGAAAATAGCCCGATATCAGCATATATCGTAAAGTATTAGAATATCATAACTACCAATGCTTTAGGCTTCGGAACGAAGTTTAACCATTTATGATATTTTAATGCATTTCTACACTTATTTGCCATTATTTGTACCGCATTTGTAACATCTGTGGTACAAATTTTTGTGCATTCTGAACATCCTGCCAAGGTTCCGAACACTTTGAACAACAGTGAACAACCTTGAACAAAGATGAACATGTAAAAGTGTAAATGCTGCTTAAGTAACTCACTATGCAGCCCGAAAGAAAAACTTATAGAAAAATCTGTCAGCAATGCGGCAGAGAATTTCTAGCCTATCAGTCCAGGACAGCTTGTTGTTCTGACCGATGCGCCAAGCTTCTCCTCAAGCATCAGAATCGTGATGAGAGACTCAAAAAGACCAGTATTGAAGTCAGAGAGACTCAACGCCTCGCTCTGCTTGACAAGAACTTCCTTACAATCTCAGATGGAGCAAAACTCCTGCAGATATCAAGGAACACCCTTTACAAGATTATCGAGATGCACAGCATTCAGCTCCATCGCTTCACGGACCGCACAATCAGGATTTCACGTGCAGACCTTGAAAAGGTAGGACACTCCAATGCATCACTCTTCAATACCACCATTGCTATTAAAGAAGACATCCTTACCTATTATTTCGAAAATATTATAGAAATGGAATAACCCTCAAATTTTAAAGTGGTCTTTATCTGTTCGTTGGTTCTGCAAATATCAATAATTACTTCAACTAGTAGGTAGTATCCGTTACTCAAATAAAAAAAGAATCCCCCTGGACTTTGCTTCAGACGGCTCTTTGTTTCTTCGTTCAGCCCAAAGTGTCAATCAGGCTTTTCACCAAAAACCACAAGACGGGAACAAGCAATGAGGGCAACATATTCAGTGTCTTGCAGTCCTTCAGTTTGAGCAGAGGAAGCCCTGAAGCGACAATCATCAGCCCACCTACAATCAGCAATTCCGCCATGAGTGCCTCACTGATGGCTGTACTCGAAACCTTTACTTTTTGTAAAGATTAAAAAATGTCTGTCAGGAGCATTGTGCGATGACTTGCGCAATGCATGAAATCAGTTCGCTGATTTGTTCGTTGGACATGGAAGCATAGCCGATGCGCAAACCGATGGTTCCGTCGGATAGGGAGAAGATTGGGATATGGATGCCTTTGTCACTAAATTCTTTTTGCAGGATTTCTTTTTTTGTTGGTTGGTGTAGTGCCAACCAAATGGCAAGTCCTCCATGTGGTTTCCGGTAGTGTACTTGTTGGCCCAAGTGTTTCTTGATTTCGAGGGTGATGTGTTCGAGTCTGTTTCGGTAGATGCGGTTTGTCTTTCGAATATGGCGTTGCATGTCACCGAATTCGTAAAGCTCACAAAGAGCCCGTTCGGTTATCATGTCGCCTTGTATGTCTATCAATGAACGGTAGTCCACTATCTTATGTATGATTTCGGGTGAGGAGGTCATGTAGCCAGCACGTACGGCCGGTGCAAATATCTTGCTGAATGTGCCGATGTAGATGAACTGCCCTTTGGGCAATAAGCAGGAAAGGGGAAACAGATGCTTTCCTGTAAACTTGAATTCGGCACCGAAATCGTCTTCAATGATGAGCAGGCCATATTCCTCGGTCAGTTTGCAGAGTTGTTTCCGTCGTTTCATCGAGAGCTTGACAGTAGTGGGGTATTGGTGTCTGGGAGTCAGATATACAGCCTTCAATAGACCTTGTCGGCAAATCGCCTCCAGTTGGTCAACGTTTATTCCCTCTTCATCCACGGGAATGGGATGTACCTGTAGCCCGGCTTTTTCGAACGTTTCGTAGGCTCGTGGATAGCCTGGGCTTTCCATGGCTATATGGTCGCCTTTTTCCAGGACTGCATTGGCTACAAGGAACAAGGCCATTTGGGCACCACGAACGATACACAGCTCATTGGTTTCAACAGGAAGTTCACGGCTTTGTCTTAAAATGTCAGCGATGCATTCCCGG
>UQMR01000028.1 GCA_900542255.1 uncultured Porphyromonadaceae bacterium | reverse complement strand
CACTTGCAGCATATAGAACCGACGAAGCGTTACGCCGACCTTATCATCCCGCAAGGCGGTCACAATACCGTCGCCATAGAGATGATGAAAGATTATATATCACACAAGTTACGTTTGTAAATAACATGCGCCGTTCCGCCACTCCCATAGCCACCATATTGCCATTCCTACTCACCATTCTCGTAGCAGCTTGCGGCAGCCACAAGAGCGGCGATGGCAACGAGACGGTATGCGACTGGGACTCGATAAAGGCGCGTGGAGAGTTGCGGGTACTCACATTATACAGTTCCACATCGTATTTCTTTTATAAAGGCGAGGAGCGGGGCTATGAATATGAGCTTATCAAGCGATTTGCCGACGACAACGGACTGTCGACAACCGTTATCGTAGCCGACAATATAACCCATCTGACCGAGATGCTGCTCAACGGCGAGGGGGATGTCATAGCATATGAAGTACCGGTAACCGGCGACACGAAGAAAAACATGATACATTGCGGCCCCGAGGTCGTTTCATATCAAGTATTGGTACAATCTACCCGCAATAAGCCGCTCGTTACCAATGTGACAGACCTCGTGGGAAAAGAGGTGTATGTAGAGCGCGGCTCAAAATATGAGGAACGCATCAATAACCTCAACGAAGAGCTGGGGGGCGGTATCCACATCCATTGCATCAATCGCGATACCGTCGTAACCGAAGACCTTATAGAGATGGTATCGAAAGGCGAAATACCATATACGCTGGCCGACGAAAATTTGGCACGGCTCAACCGCACATACTATCCCAACATCAATATCGCCCTGGCAGTGAGTTTCCCGCAGCGTTCGCAGTGGGCAGTACGCTCCGATGCCCCTCATTTGGCTGCCGAGATAGACAGCTGGGTAGAGGCCAACGGTACCTCCGAAGGGTATAAGGCCATATCGAAGAGATACTTTGAGCAAGAAAAACGAGCGTCGTCGAGAGTGATACTCTCTGTCGAGAAAGGGCGTATCTCCAAATACGATGGTATATTCAAACGCATAGCCAAAGAGACCGGTTGGGACTGGCGCATGCTGGCCGCAATCGCCTATCATGAATCCCGCTTCGATACGAGTGTCGTATCATGGGCCGGTGCGCGGGGGCTGATGCAACTTATGCCTGGTACGGCAGCCGCTTTCGGCCTGAGTGCCGATAGCATAGCATTCCCCGAACCCAATGTAAGGGCAGCGGCAAAATCATTGGTCAGCGTTGAGAAGAGTTTTGCCGACATAGACAACGAACACGAAAAAATGTGCTTTATTCTCGCATCATATAATGCCGGGCTCGGGCATGTATATGATGCTGTCGCATTGGCCAAAAAGTACAACTTGCAGCCTCGGGTGTGGACCGGCGAGGTGGAAAATGCCATGCTCATGAAAGCCAATCCCGAATATTTTAACGATGAAGTATGCCGGTTCGGTTATTTAAGGGGGCGTCAAACGGTATCGTATGTACGTGAGGTGATGGCACTCTATAAATTATATTGCGAAAAGATACCCGAATAACCCATAAAAAATAGGTGTCTATTATAGTTTAAGTCGAAAAAAATCACGATATTTGCATCCGTTTTGCAGATAGAAAAAGTAATACACCCTAAATTGACCTAAAATTAGGGGTCGGAGCTTTTCCCATAAGATAAAAAGCTATATATTTGCAACTCAAAAAATTAGAAATATATTATTAATATAATCGTAAAACGTTACAGACATGACAAAAGCTGACATCGTAAACGAAATTTCAAAAAGCACCGGCATCGAAAAAGCCGTAGTGCTTGAAACCGTCGAGAAATTTATGGAAACAGTAAAGGCTTCTTTGAGCAAAGGCGAACCTGTATATTTGAGAGGTTTCGGTAGCTTTATCGTAAAGATGCGCGCACAGAAAACCGCCCGTAATATCTCAAAAGAAACCACCATTATCATACCTGCACATAACATACCGGCATTTAAGCCCGCAAAAACATTTATGAACGACGTGAAATAATCTGTGCAGACTGATTATTAATTATCGATTATTCATTGAACTCTAAAAATAATACGCTATGCCTAACGGTAAAAAAAGAAAAGGTCACAAGATGGCCACGCACAAACGTAAAAAAAGACTGAGAAAGAATCGTCATAAGAAGAAATAATCTAATTCTTGCTGTGACAAAACTTTTAAGTTTAAGTGCAGAAAAGAACAAACTTACTGATGGTTTTTGTCATAAGTTTGTTCTTTCTGCTTACAAACACTTTCATACACACCTATAAGGCTTCCGGAGGTTGGCCTGAAAGAAACCTCCTTCGACAATAAGTAACCTAAAAATAATATTATGTCATCTGAACTCGTAGTTGACGTACAATCCAAAGAGGTCTCTATTGCACTGCTCGAAGACAAGCGTCTTGTAGAGTTGCAAAAGGAGCCCCATAATACGCCCTATGCCGTAGGGAATATATATTTGGGTCGCGTCAAAAAATTAATGCCGGGTTTGAATGCTGCATTTGTCGATATAGGTTACGAAAAGGATGCTTTCTTACATTACCTCGATTTGGGACCCTATTTTACTTCCAGTGCCGTATATGTCAAGTCCCAGCGTGGTGAGAACAAAAAAAATGTGTCGCTATCCAAGTTTACCATGCAGAAACCTTTCGATAAGGATAGCACCATTGCCGATGCTCTTACGGTAGGGCAAGAAATTCTCGTGCAAATTACCAAAGAACCTATCTCTACAAAAGGCCCCCGTCTTACAGGCGAAATTTCGTTCGCAGGGCGCTTTCTGGTTCTTATCCCCTTTGCCGATAAGGTATCGGTATCGCAGAAAATAAAATCGAATGAGGAGCGTGCCCGTTTAAGGCAGCTCATACAAAGCATTAAACCCAAGAATTTCGGGGTTATAGTACGTACGGTCGCCGAAGGCAAACGTGTTGCCGAGCTCAACAACGAGATGAAGTCGCTTGTGAAGAGCTGGGAAGACTGTATCGACAGAACAAGAAAGAAACCCAAGGCACCGGCACTCGTTTATGAGGAGACCAGCAGGGCCGTAGGAATGCTGAGGGATATTTTCAGCCCGTCGTTTGAGCACATATATGTCAATGACAGTGCAACCTACCAGCAAATACATAATTATGTAAGTGTCATTGCGCCCGAGCTCGAAGGTATAGTAAAACTATACGAAGGCGAGTTGCCTATTTTTGATAATTTCGGGCTTACCAAGCAGGTAAAATCTTCGTTTGGGAAAACGGTCTCCTTCAAAAGCGGGGCATATATTATCATAGAACATACCGAGGCATTGCATGTCATAGACGTCAACAGCGGCAACCGTTCAAAGTCGGCTACCAATCAGGAAAGCAATGCCATAGAGGTTAATATGAATGCCGCCGAGGAGATAGCACGGCAACTGAGGTTGAGAGATATGGGCGGTATCATTGTCATAGATTTTATAGATATGGCCGATGCCGATAACCGTCAGAAACTCTATGACCGCATGCGGGAACTTATGGCCGGCGACCGTGCGCGACACAACATATTGCCGCTGACAAAGTTCGGGCTCATGCAAATAACCCGCCAGCGTGTACGTCCGGCACTCGATATAACAACGAGCGAAGAGTGCCCCACATGTCATGGGAAAGGCATTATACAGCCATCGATGCTATTCACCGACCGTCTCGAAGACAAAATAGCATACATGGTATTGAAATTGAAGAAAAACGACTTCACGCTACATCTGCATCCTTACGTAGCAGCTTATATCGATAAAGGAGGATTATTCTCTCTTAAATGGCAATGGAAACGGAAATATTCGTTCCGTTTCAAAATCATTCCCGACCAATCGCTCGCGTTGCTCGAATATAAATTCTTCGACAAGGAACGCAATGAGCTCGATATGAAAGAAGAGCAGGAAATAAAGTAATAACGCCAGTCTTTGGTCTGTTGTATAACGCGGTAACCCTTTTATGAGTTACCGCGTTTTTTCATTATCTGATGCAATAAATGGTGGCCGTATTGTTTTTATATATTTCATCTTTGCGTTATCTTTGTTGAGAGCAAAGAGTAGTTCTTCTGGTATAGAATATAGCCGGGAGAGGTATGTCAGAACAAACTATATAAGAAATGATAGGCGCAATTATAGGAGATATTGTGGGGAGCGTATATGAGTTTGATAACATCCGTACCAAGGATTTCCCGCTTTTTACGTCTGAAAAAGACTATACCGACGATTCCATCCTCACCATAGCTACGGCCGACTGGTTGTTGCATGGCGGTTCGCCTGAACAGTATTATTGTGGGTATGCCATACGTCATCCATATCCTATGGGAAGCTATGGAGAAGGCTTCGTTTCATGGGTAAAGCGTGCGCAACGAGGCTTAGGTCTGGCCCCATACAATAGCTGCGGTAATGGGTCGGCCATGCGGGTCGGACCGGTAGGGTGGGCTTTCGACACGGAAGAGGAGACACTCGAAGCCGCCCGGGTGTCGGCAGCCTGTACGCACAACCATCCCGAAGGTATCAAGGGCGCACAAGCTGTGGCGTTGTGTATCTTCATGGCACGCAAGGGAGAGAGCAAAGAGTCAATCCGTAGGGCGGTTGAAGCCAAGTATGGCTATGACCTCGGTTTTACTTGCGACGAAATACGCCCGTCTTATACGTGGGGAGCAACCTGCCAAGATACGGTTCCTCAATCTATCAGAGCGTTTATCGATGGAACCGACTTCGAAGATTGCATACGCAATGCCGTATCCATAGGTGGCGACAGCGATACATTGGCCTGCATTACCGGTAGCATTGCCGAGGCCTTTTATGGAGTGCCGTGCGATATGGCCGACAAGGCTATGACATATCTCTCGGACGACTTGCGTAATATGATGTCGGAATTCGAGGTGCATTATGGTAACCGAATAATCAGATAATAGATAACTGTCAAAAAAATAAGAATATGCTTGCATATACATATATAGGAAGAGGCGATTTCCGGTTACAGGAAAAGCCGGTGCCGCAATTACAAGACTCGCGCGATGCCATCGTGCGAGTGACGCTCGGTAGCATCTGCACAAGCGACTTGCACATCAAGCATGGCAGCGTGCCACGCGCCGTGCCGGGTATTACAGTAGGGCATGAGATGGTAGGTGTTGTAGAGAAAGCGGGAAAAGACGTTACCCGTGTGCGGCAGGGAGACCGTGTGGCTGTAAACGTCGAGACATTTTGCGGCGATTGTTTTTTCTGTCGTCACGGCTATGTCAATAACTGCACCGACCCCAATGGCGGTTGGGCTTTGGGATGCCGTATAGACGGCGGACAAGCTGAATACGTGCGGGTGCCATATGCCGATTGCGGGTTAACACCAATTCCCGATGGCGTAAGCGACGAACAGGCTCTCTTCGCAGGCGATATCCTTGCCACCGGATTTTGGGCGACACGAATCTCCGAAATAACCTCCGAGGATACTCTCCTTATCATCGGAGCAGGGCCTACCGGCCTGTGTGCGTTGCAGTGTGCCATGTTGCACTCTCCGCACCGCATCATCGTATGCGAAAAGCTCCCCGAACGCATGCGTTTTGTGCGCGAGCATTACCCTGAGGTCTTGGTGACCACCCCCGATGAGTGTATCGACTTTGTGCGCGCTCATAGTGATCATGGCGGAGCCGATGTGGTGATGGAGGTAGCCGGTGCCGACGATACATTCCGTTTGGCATGGCAATGCGCGCGTCCCAATGCCATTGTTACTATTGTGGCGTTATACGATAAACCGCAATGCTTGCCTTTGCCCGACATGTATGGCAAAAATCTGACATTCAAGACCGGCGGTGTCGACGGTTGCGACTGTGAGGCGATACTCCGTCTTATTGCCGAAGGCAAAATCGATACTACGCCGCTTATTACACACCGCTTTCCGTTGTCGCAAATCGATGAAGCATACCGTGTTTTTGAAAATCGGCTCGATGGAGTTATAAAAATAGCCATAACCAATGACTGAGAAAGAAATAAAGAAAAAAACTATTGTCGCTATTGGTGATATACACGGGCTTGATTATTGGCGAGCTATTGTAGAGCGACATCCCGATTGTCTTACGGTTTTCTTGGGCGATTATTTAGACCCTTATGATGCAATTCCGCGCAGTGCGTTGCTCGATAACTTACGTGCTATCATCGACCTGAAAAAGTCTCGCCCCGACGATGTAGTGTTGCTCTTGGGCAACCACGACATGCACTATTTCAACCCTTATGCAAGAATGGGTACGCGTTTCGATTTCGAGATACGCAAAGAGGCGTCGAGCCTGTTTTTAGAGAATCTTCATCTGTTCCGATATGCCTATCAGGAAGGAAATAAAGTGTTTACCCATGCAGGTATTTCGCAATGGTGGTGGTTGGATGATTTTCATGGCGACGATACGCGTCCGATAGCCGAGCAACTCAATAACCCGTCGGAAGAGCAGATGAGCGCACTGTGCCGTATAGGGTGTGCCCGTGGTGGAAAATATGGCCGTCATGGCGGTATCTTTTGGGCTGATAGCAGTGAACTATGGAATCCCCTTCATGGATATACACAGATTGTGGGGCATAACCCGGTGCCGGAGATTACTACTCGCGAAGGCGACGAAGGGGCTAAAATCGTATTTTGCGATAGTTTGCGTTATGGCAACTATTTCTTTATCGATGAGTCGAAAGAGCTTTGAGATATATCGTTGAGTACAAAAGATTTTTGTGTGACAAAAATGAAATCTTACCGAATAAATTGTTAACTTTGTCGCTCGTAAAAACGGAGGCGAGAAAATTGCTCGTTTTTATAAAGTGTATTTGTAATTGATTAGTAATAAAAAGATATGATTAAGATTACTTTTCCCGACAATTCGGTAAAGGAGTATGAAAGCGGCTCAACGCCGTTGGCCATAGCCGAAAGTATCAGCCCGCGTCTGGCCCAAGATGTTTTGGTGGCTTCGGTCGATGGTGAGGCATGGGATTTGATGCGTCCCATAGAGCATGATGCAGCTTTACACCTTTACAAATGGGACGATGCCGAGGGTAAACATGCTTTCTGGCACTCATCGGCACACCTCTTGGCTGAGGCATTGCAAGAACTGTATCCCGGCATCAAGTTTGGTATAGGTCCCGCCATAGAGAACGGATTCTATTATGATGTAGACCCCGGTGAGCTATCGCTTACATCCGAGGATATACCCCGTATAGAGGCTCGCATGCTTGAACTCGCTGCCCGTAAAGAGGCTATCGTGCGCCAAGAGATATCGAAAGCCGATGCTTTGAAACTCTTCGGTGACCGCGGCGAGACGTATAAGGTAGAGTTGATAAACGAACTGGAAGACGGTAAGATAACGACTTATACCCAAGGTGCATTCACCGATTTGTGCCGTGGCCCGCATATCCCCAATACGAGCGTGATAAAGGCCGTGAAAATCACATCGCTTGCTGGTGCTTATTGGCGCGGTGATGAGAAACGCAACCAGTTGGTACGCGTTTACGGTATTTCATTCCCCAAGAAAAAAATGCTCGACGAGTATCTCGTGCTGCTCGAAGAGGCTAAGAAACGCGACCATCGTAAGATTGGCAAAGAACTCGAATTGTTTGCATTTTCGCAAGCCGTAGGAGCCGGCCTTCCTTTATGGTTGCCGCGCGGTGCCGCCCTTCGTGAACGTCTCGAACAATTCTTGCGCCGCATACAGAAACGTTTCGGTTACTTGCAGGTAATCACGCCTCACATCGGTGGTAAGAACCTCTATGTAACGTCGGGGCACTATGCCAAATACGGAAAAGACTCTTTCCAACCCATACATACCCCTGAGGAGGGCGAGGAGTTCCTACTGAAACCGATGAACTGTCCTCACCACTGTGAGATATACAAGACATCGCCTCGTTCTTATCGCGACCTTCCTTTGCGATTTGCCGAGTTCGGAACGGTATATCGTTATGAACAAAGCGGTGAATTGCACGGTCTGACACGTGTACGCGGTTTTACGCAAGACGACGCACACATCTTCTGTCGCCCCGACCAACTCAAAGACGAGTTCCTCAAAGTAATGGACATCATCTTTATCATCTTCAATGCGCTCGATTTCAAGGAGTATGAGGCACAGATATCGCTCCGCGACCCCAATAATCGCGAAAAATATATAGGAAGCGACGAAAACTGGGAGAAGGCCGAACGCGCTATTGTAGAGGCTTGCCAAGAAAAAGGCTTACAAGCACGCGTAGAATATGGCGAAGCCGCTTTCTATGGTCCGAAACTCGACTTTATGGTGAAAGATGCCATAGGCCGTCGTTGGCAATTGGGTACGATACAGGTCGACTACAACCTGCCCGAACGTTTCGGCCTTGAATACATGGGAAGCGACAACCAGAAACACCGTCCCGTAATGATACACCGTGCACCTTTCGGTTCTATGGAACGCTTCGTGGCTGTACTTATAGAGCACACCGGTGGCAAGTTCCCCTTGTGGCTTACACCCGACCAAGTAGCCGTGTTGCCTATCAGCGAGAAATTCAATGATTATGCACAACATGTTGCCGATGAGTTGGCCAAGAGCGATATTCGGGCCTATGTAGATTCCCGCAACGAAAAGATAGGCCGAAAAATACGCGATACGGAACTGAAAAAAGTACCGTATCTGCTCGTCGTAGGCGAAAAAGAGGCAGAAAATGGCGAAGTTTCTGTAAGAAAACAGGGCGAAGGTGATAAAGGTGTCGTAAAAATTGCTACCTTTGCCGCGCAAATCACTGCCGAAGTAGAGAATATGATAAACCAATGGTAATTTATTGAATGGAGAAAAAGCCGAAACCCGCCGGAGTTGTTGCTCGCCCGCAACGCAATCCGGCTCGTAATGAGAAAGAACAACAACATCGCATCAACAACCATATCCGCGCCAAAGAGGTGCGCTTGGTGGGCGACAATGTAGAGCAGGGAGTATATCCCATACAAGAAGCATTGCGCATAGCCGATGAGATGGAGCTCGATTTGATAGAGATTTCTCCGACAGCCGAACCTCCGGTATGTAAAATATTGGATTATAACAAATTTCTCTACCAACTGAAAAAGCGTCAGAAGGAGCAGAAGGCCAAGGCCGCCAAAGTCGTTGTAAAGGAAATCCGTTTCGGACCGCAGACCGATGACCACGACTACAACTTCAAGCTGAAACATGCCATAGGGTTTCTCAAAGAAGGTGCCAAGGTTAAAGCCTATGTCTTTTTCAAAGGACGTTCGATTCTCTTCAAGGAACAAGGCGAAGTGTTGCTGCTGCGTTTTGTGAATGATCTTGAAGAGTATGGCAAAGTGGAGACGATGCCAGTATTGGAAGGCAAACGCATGATTATCATGATTTCGCCTAAAAAGAGTAAATAAGCGGTTTATCCGTATTATTAATAATGTAACACTAAAATTAAAAAGTAAAATGCCTAAGGTTAAAACTAACTCCGGTGCCAAAAAGAGGTTCGCCCTTACCGGATCAGGAAAAATCAAAAGAAAACACGCTTACAAGAGCCACATTCTTACAAAGAAGACTAAAAAGCAAAAAAGAAATTTGGGTCACTTCACCATCCTTTCTAAGGCCGACACAGCAAATGTAAAAGCCTTGCTTGCTATGAAGTAAGTCTGTTTAATGTTTTCTTTTATAAGTTAAGTAGTTACAAAAATTTATTAACCGAATGTTTTTAGCACAAAGATCGTTGCAAGACGACGCTAACATTCAAAAAATGAAAAAACTATGCCAAGATCAGTAAATCATGTTGCTTCAAGAGCCAAAAGAAAGAAAATCCTGAAACTTACCCGTGGCTACTATGGTTGCCGCCGCAATGTGTGGACTGTTGCCAAGAACACATGGGAAAAAGGTCTTACTTATGCTTACCGTGACCGTAAGGATAAGAAAGGAAATTTCAGGGCTTTGTGGATACAACGTATCAATGCTGCCGCTCGTTTGGAAGGTATGTCGTATTCAAAATTGATGGGTGCTTTGCACAAGGCCGGCATTGAAATAAATCGTAAGGTGCTTGCCGATTTGGCAATGAACCACCCCGAGGCTTTCAAAGCAGTCGTTGCAAAAGTAAAATAAGTATCTTATTGAGCTTAAATAAGGGCTGTGACAAGAAACTTGTCACAGCCCTATTTGTATAGGAAAAGGTCATACATGGCCACTTTTTATTATGCCCGGTGTTAAGACGCGGCCTTGGTGATAACTACGGGCCATGTTTATTATACGGTTTAGGTAATAGAGGTCATTTCTATGTTTAGGGAGATACTTGTTTGAGTGCTTTGATTGTTTCGCAGGAACTTTTCTGCGAGCGGTTTGTTATTACAGAAATAATAGATACGAAAAATCAAATCTTATGTTCAGACAAAAAAACGAGCATCTCAAACGACATAGCAAAGAAGACTTCGGCCCGTGGACGCAGTTCCTCAAAATGTCGGGGATTGTATTTATGCTATTTCTTGCAGGGGCTGCATACGTAGCAGCAGCCCTTCTTCTATGATAGCGGTTATTGTGCTGTCAGAGACCATGCTTCTTACTGGTCTAACTTTCCTGTCACATGCACATCCAGTTGCGGGAAGGGGAACGATAATCCGTATTTGCCAAATTCTCTGTACACGCGTTCGTTCATATCATACAATACACTCCAATAGTCGCTTGCCGATACCCAAGCCCGTGCCGTAATCAGTACCGAACTGTCGGCCAAATTACTCAATGCCACCATGGGAGCAGGGTCCTGCAATATACGTTCGTCTTCGGCAATATAGCTATCGAGCAACTCTTTGGCTTTATTGAAATCGTCACCGTATGAAATCCCGAATACCCATTCTACCCGTCGGGTTCCGGCTTTCGTATAGTTGGTTACCATTTCGTTCGACAGCTTTCCGTTCGGGATAATTATGGTTTTATTGTCTGCGGTAGCAAGCAGTGTATTGAATATCTGTATCTCCTTTACGGTCCCCGATACACCTTGTGCCTCAATGAAATCGCCTACCTTGTAGGGTTTGAATAGCAAAATCATCACTCCGCCGGCAAAGTTTTGCAGCGTGCCGCTTAGCGCCATACCAATGGCAACTCCGGCCGATGCAAAAAGAGCGACAAAAGAGCTCGTATTTATGCCCAGTACACCAATAATCATAACGATAAGCAGAAGCATAAGTACGACACGCACCAGGCTCAGCAGAAAGGTGTTGACGCTTTGGTCTATCTTTTTGCGCGATAGGGCTTTCTGTACAAATCTGTATAGTGCGTTTATGATGAATTTCCCTATCCAATAAATGACTAATGCAAGAATTATTTTCAAGCCCAATTGAATCGTTGAAGAGACTATACTCTCTGTGATTTCCTCTACCGTCATACCCGATAGGCTTGTAATAAACGACCTCAACTGGCCTGTGGTTTGCGTGCTGTCAGAAACAGCCGGTATTACATCCGTTACGAAAGATAATAAAAACTGATACATGGTGGTTTATTTATATATATCGTTATACCATTCTAACTTTGCATAATAATCTTCTATGAGCATATCGCCGCTGCTGCCTACGATATAACAACTCAAACCCGAATAATGGTGTATGGGAATACTTAGGAATGTAGAGCTTGCCGCTTTATAAGGTATGACCTCGGCAAGGGCATCGGCAAATGCCGTATATTCTTCTCCCGTGCTTATGTGCCGCATATAATCGTCTATGTCATAAAATACATGAGGAGTGGTGCGGTCGTAATACTGTATCAATTCTGTCGCTACATGGCCCTCATATTGGTTTATCAGCTCCTTGCACAAGACGGCAAGATGGTCTAAGGCTGAGGTATTTATCAGAGCTATCGAACCTGTTTCCAATGTACCCTGTGCGATATATGTATCGTAGTAGCACTTGCATACCTGTTCGTAGTCTATCTCGTCTGCAAACAATAGGGGAGTGATGTCGCCGTAAGGGAACCCGCTGCCCATGGTTTCGGTAGGTGATGCTATCATATACTGAGTCGTATTGCGCAGCTCGTATGCCACCTCGACACTTCCCATCAGACAGGCATCGAAGAGTATGAAGTCGAAACGGTAGCCATCCAACGCTTGCCGCAGGCTGTCGATGTCTATACTAAGGTCTTCCTCCCCTTCGCGTCCGAAGGACGATGGGGCCCGATATTTACTGCGTGTATATAAGTGGTTCTGTGGCAGCCATCCTGTCGCATGTGACCAGAAGATGATGCCATAACTGCGAGTGTCGTACATAGCCGTCACATCGTGCAACACCTCTTTGATGGTATTTACCGAGGTAGATGGCTCGTCGCCGTTGTACCTCTTCACGGTCTCTACGCTGTATTTGCCGCTGCCGGTGTGTCTTATTTCTTGCAGGGTGGGAGAGTCGTCGGCTCCGGCATAGTATATAACCATATGCCCGTTTATGTCATTGTCGGCTATTGCTTCACCGATGTCCCGTATATTTCTACGGTCATAATTATATGAAGTGGCAAGGTCATTGTCGGCCAGCATATATACCAGTACAGTCCTGTTATCGTGAGGAAGAGCAGGCTCGTTATGCTTGTCATGGCAGGCCGTCGAGAGGCCGCCTATGAATGCGAGCGGGAAAAGAAGCAATAACAGTTGTTTCCGTTTCATTAGCTATGGGATTTGGCTCTTTGTATGAGTTGCAAAAATAACGATAATAAACGAGATACGAAGAATAGTATTTGTATTTCTGGGCAGACGCTGCTGTTTGTGGTGATGCAGAGCGGAAGATACCCATCAGGCAACCTTGAAGTGATAGGATAATATATGATGAAAATCATAATTCTTGGTTAAAAATAGAGATATGCAACAAATGCTTTTCCTGTTTTATGCTACCTTTACCACATGAAAAAGCAAGTATTCGCAATATTCGTATGTTTGGCATGTTCCTTGGGTGTAAGCCGGGCGCAAAGTTATAATGAGTGGATTGAAAAAGCCGATGAGTATATCGAAGCCGAAAATTGGGACAAGGCCGAAGAGTCGCTCCTCGGTGCTTTGCGGGCCGAGCCGGCCAATGCGCAGAATGGGTTACTGTTGTCTAATTTGGGTACCGTACAACGCTATTGTGGCAAGTATAGCGAAGCGTTGCAGTCTTACTCGCTGGCACTCTTCATGAATCCCCGCTCTACGGCGGTGTTGCGCAATAGGGCCGCTCTGTATGCCGAGATGGACAGTCTGTCCAAAGCCTTTGAAGATTACAGCAGCCTTTTGCTGCTCGATGATACCGACGAGGATGCCTTGTATAACCGCTCGCTGATATATCTTGAACAAGGCGATACTATCGGCTGCCGGAATGACCTGGAGAAGATGCTTGCCATCAACCCGGCAAGCAGTACGGCTCGTATCGGCTTTGCCATCTTCTTCAAGGCGCAGGGCTATTATACCGAAGCGATAGAGATGTACAATCAGGTGATACGTCGTAATCCCGACAACGCATCGCTCTATATAGGCCGAGCCGAAACGCACCTTTTAGCCGGTCACCCCTCTTCGGCCGATAGGGATATAGAACGGGCTTTGAAACTCGACCCGCAAAATCCCTTTATCTATATGTTGCGTGCATGGGTAAAGGTAGAGCGCTCTGATGTGAATGCCGCTGCACGTGATATAGAGTATGCCAAAGCTCTCGGGTATGATGCGAAAGCCTGTGATGCCTTTTTTGAAGAGATAAAAAAGAAAAAATAAACGGGACTGCATCGCGAAACGGATATGCAGTACAGCCCCGTTGGTTTGAGTTAGAATTGGTAGAATGCACGAACAAAAGCGGGAGTCCATCGCCACAGAAACCACGCCGAATCGGAATATTTTATGAAATAACTCGACATCAATATCACATTGACCCTGCTGCCTTGATTTCTCGACTCTGTCGATGTGATATACGAATACTCCGTTCCCAATTTTGTACCTTTATAGCTTGTAATCATTTGATTGAGCGTATTCAAGTCGATTCCTTTATCCCATGCAAGATGGGCAAATATTTTGTCCATCTCATTGCGTGCAGGCAAGTACCAACCTTCACCGAGCGATATACACCAGTTCATGGCTGGAAAATCTTCGATTGAGAGTAGTTCGCTTTGAGACAGATAGGCGAGGAGTTCTTTCTGGTTTTCCATACCATTATCGCTATTATACAAGCCCATCGCAGTAGAGGCAAAGGATTCGAAATATTTCATAAATGGCAGTCTTCGCTGCCCAAGTGACATGATGGTGCCATGATAGCCGTCGTCATATACATCAACAACAATGCCACGAACCCCATTCTCATCATAGAGGTCGAGTAGTTGATAGGAGCGCGATGCCCGAGGTTTGTCAGTCGTGCGCGTATTGCTTGTTATACGTTCATTTGTATTAAATACCTCTTTCTCGCCGTTGGCATATTTTATCATGAAAATATCTGTCAGAGGCATAACGCGGTTTACCGTTTGTCCTTGTAATTGATAGGTTATAGCCTCATCGGTTATGGTAATAACTTTGGCTTTTATCTCCTCGGCTGTGCGTGTCAGTATTATATCCTGCCCCGCCGCCGATACGATGGCAAGGGCAAGAAAGAATAGTAAAGCGAGACTTTTTTTCATGTTATCCTATTTTGAAGCGGTAGGCAACATGGAAGCCCAATTCGTATGATGGATTATATCGGCTGTTTCCATCAAAAGCTCTCTCACTCCACAAGTTGCTGACCCACCAGGTGAAGAAGAAACCGATGTCGAATTTCCGGATGCTCCAACCTAAATCGGATGATATGGCGAATCGATAAGTGCATAAAGTTGTGTTCTCTAATGGTATGCTTTCTTCTCCGACAGGTTTATGATCAATAAGGAACGCGTTTATGAGTGAATAGCCCCAATGGAATTTTCTCGTACGCCAAGTTGCTTCGATAGGAATAGTCAGATAAGTAATATTTGATGAGTTGGAACTATTAAAACCATCGAAAGAACCGACAAAGGTAGTAATACCCACTCCTGCACCGATATCGCCGGTATAATCACTGAAAGTAAAATTGTACAAGACGTTAAAGTTAAATTGGCCTCCTATTCCAAAAGCTTCTTGATAGCCATTTATTGATTCAAATCCTGTCATCATCAATCCCGGTGCATTGGCCATGACCTTGATATTATGCCGGCCTACCATGTTGCGGTACTCACGCTCGCGCTCTTCGGCTCGTCTCGCTATGATAGAGTCGCGGCGTTGTTTCTCGCGGTGTTGCATCTCGGTTTGGACAGACGTCTTTTGTTCTTCGGCCGATGGTGTGTCGGTAAATACCTCCTTTTCGCCATTGGCATATTTTATCATGAATATATCCGATTTGGGTATTGTATAATCGGGCCCGTTTGGATTTGAAAAGCGTTTGTACGTAACCGTATGGATGCCTATCTCTTTTACGATAGCCTCTATTTCGTCGGCATTGCGTTTGATGATGATGTCTTGCGCCCACGCTGTTTGTGTTGCCACGATGCAACCGAGAAGAATACAGATAAAGTATAGTCTTTTCATAATGCTGAATTATTAAAAGTTCGTTATGTCTGCAAATATATTTATACGTTTTTTTAACAATACCAAGCGTTGCGTGGTATTATACCACACATTGCGTGAGAAAAACCAACGATTCGCGGCGACAAACTTCGTCTCATAATTGCTCATATTGTTGCAATGTTGTTATCTTTGCACTTGACAATTATGCGTAATTGTCAGATGTTTTTTAGGATGTAAGCTGTTTTCTTTGAACTGGAATCTGGTAAATTCTCAACTACACAAAGATATGGCCTGCAAAAGTCCGCTCGTATCTGTTATAGGTATGACCTATACAGCATAGATGAGTGTGGTGCAGCGTTTATTTGTGTAGGGCAGTTACCAGGGCCTCAGTTCAGTAAATGATTGTTGCCACACTTTTTGTATGGGTCGTTGTCTGAAAGATATTCATATCGGTTCTGCCATAGCACAGCAAATAGCTTGTGCAGGCATGAGTTATGCCGAGTTTGCACGCAGGCTCAATTGCGACCGTACTACCGTATATGGCATTGTAAAGAGTAAGAGTATCGATATAGAGCGGCTTATACGTATCTCAGAGATATTGGATTTCGATTTTATAGAACAGGTTTATCGTCATACGACGGTTGGCAAAAAGCTCGGCACGAAAAGCGTTACTATAAAGCTATCGCCCGATGATTTGCAACGTTTACAGGAAAACGGCTCATTGGTGCTGAAAATTACTCTCGATACACACGCGGGGTAGGGGCATGCAGTGGTATGTTTTAGAAAGTTATATATCGAGAATAATATATAGTTCCCGGGGTATTGCAAATGATGAAAATATCTTTTGCCATACGCTCAACTTTGCTTAAATTTGTACGGATAGACAGGAATATCGTGTCGCATAAGTCGGTTTACTGTCGGACATTTTACGGTTGAATTTCAATACCTCGTATTATGCGCTATCTTATATTATCGGACATACATGGGTCGCTTACGGCTTTGAATGCCGTATTGCCATATTTCGAGCAGTTCAAGTGCGACTATATTTTGTTGCTGGGTGATATACTGTATCACGGGCCTCGCAATCCGTTGCCCGATGGCTATGCTCCCAAGGAGGTGGCAGGGCGGCTGAATGAGTATGCCGATAAAATTATTGCCGTCAGAGGTAATTGCGATTGTGAGGTCGACCAGATGTTGCTGCATTTCCCTTGTCAAGCCGACTATGTACCGGTATTCGACAATGGTGTTATGTTGTTTCTCTCGCATGGTCATGTGTATGCTCCACATAATATGCCTTCTCTTTATGGTGCGTCGCTTTTCTTATACGGGCACACTCATCTGTGGGAGTTGAATTGCAACAATGAGGGTATGTGGTTTTGCAATCCCGGCTCCATATCCTTGCCTAAGGAGGGCCGTCCGGCAAGTTTTGCCGTATATGATAACGGAACTATTGCCATATACACCCTGTCGGGAGAACTTCTCGCTCAGTCGGATGTCAAGGTTGCGACATATCCTCGGCTGTTGCAGCAAGCCATTGCTCTGGCAACCGAGGCCCACGCCGGGCAGGTCGACCGTGCCGGTATGCCCTATATAACCCATCCTTTGCGTGTTATGGAGGCTTGCAACACTACCGAAGAGAAAATTGCGGCTGTCTTGCATGATGTAGTGGAAGACACCTCTGTGACTCTTGACGATTTGGCAACGCAATTCCCGCCGGAGATTGTCGAGGCTATACGTTGTCTTACTCATCTTCCCGAAGATACGTATGAGGAGTATATCGAGCATGTAGCTACAAATCCCATAGCCGTACAAGTGAAATTGCGGGACCTTACGGATAATATGAATGTGCGACGCCTTGAAGCCATAGGCGAAGCCGATGCCGAACGTCTGCGCAAATATCTGAAAGCATATAAGCGGTTATCGCGGTTGTAGGATATGCGCTCAACGCAATAACCACTCAAAGAGTGGTATAAGTAATGAGGTGACAATACCGGTAAGCCCGATTGCAAGGCCGCTGATGGCTCCCTCCAAGGCGCCCAGTTCTATGGCGCGTGCAGTGCCTAACCCGTGCGATGCCGAGCCTAATGCCAATCCGCGGGCGATAGGGTTTTTGATACGGCATTTGTTGAGCAGCCACGGTCCTATAATGCTGCCTAAGACACCGCAGAAGAATACGACAACCGTTGTCAATGCGGGTATTCCGCCAGAGTGTTTCGACAATGATATAGCGATAGGAATTGTTACCGACTTGGGTTGCAGCGACGATATGATACGCTCGTCCATCCCGAACCAGTAGCCCAGTAAGATTACACTGGTTACTCCTATGCAACCGCCTATCAGCGTAGCAAGGAACACTGCGGTTTCGTGGCCTTTGAGATGCTCCATCTGTTCATACAACAGGTAGCCCAACGCTACCACAGACGGACCCAGCAGGAAATCGATGAAGGCACTGCCGCGGTGGAAGGTCTCATAATCGATATGAAGCAGGGACAATACCGCAATAACGAGTACCAACCCAACCACTACGGGGTGAAACCAAGACGTTTTCATGCGGCGATATATAAGCGTTCCTATAAAATAGCTGCCGATGACAAGTAACAGCATCGCCGGCGTAGATGTGTATATTTCTCTCATAACCAAGTTATTAAAACCTCTTATTTAATGCGTTTGTCTAAAATTTGCATCGATATTCCCACGCTCAATAGTACCAGAATTGTCGTACCCACTGCAATAACTGCCAGTGCGACCCAATTCTCGGCAATAATCCCGAAGTTGGCCATTATTCCTACTCCGGCGGGAATGAAGAAAAGCGCCATATTTTGCGTAAGTATCTTCGACACCTGTCTTACATGTTCGGGGCGTACTATGCGCGACATAAGCGCAGCAAACAACAGCACCATTCCGCATACGCTCCCGGGTATAAATCCGTTCATGAAATAGCTTGCTACCTCGCCCAAAAAGTAAAATAGCAAAATTATACAAATCCCTCTAATCATATATTGTTATTATGTTGTATATAAATCATTTATTAATTGCATCATCATGATGCGAATACACTGCGCATATACGTATGTATATGCTATTCGCATAATGCAATCGTAATATTTTTCATTTGTAATACCTTTTCGTCGCACAACGTCCGTATCACTTCTACTATTTGCTCTTTGGGGTAGGGAAGCACCTCGACGATGCGCGGTAAATCGATGGCGCCGTTTGCCAATATAGACTTGATGGCGTATGTAATCTGTGCAAATCTTTCATCTGTGAGGGGTGTGGCTCTCTGAGCTATGCAATTGTCGCAGCACCCGCATTCGCCTGTTTTCTCGTCGAAGTACCGGAGCAACATAGCACTGCGGCAAGATGTGGCATTGGCATAGTCTATCATATATTCTATGCGTTTGGCAAATCTCTCTCTCCGTTCTTCATATACACTTTTGGGTATCTCTATATAACGCGACTCTACCCGACGAATGGGGTAGTATATATAGGGAGTACGCTTTCTCGGGATATAATGCAATACGTGAGTGCGCGATAGCAGGAGGAGCGCTTCATAGACATTCTGTGCCGATAAGCCCAGCCTGTTTTGCAATACCTCTTCGTGAATCATGACGTAATCGGCAAATAATCCGGTGTAAGACCGAAGCAAGCATTGAAGCACTTTGTCGGTTTGCTCATCGAGAGCCAAATTATATAACTCGTCGCGACGCATCAGCATCATCACGCGCGACAAAGAGTCGGTCTCTTCAATAAATTCCAGCACGCCGGTTTGGGTGAGTATCTGCAATGCGCTCACCGTACGGAAAGGCTGGATGTTGAATGTATGGCAAAAATTATTCAAGCTGAATTCGTATATCTTCTCGGCTCCATCCCCGACTGCCACATTCAAGAAGTTGCACACGCGGTCATATACTTGCAAAATAAACTCTTTGGAGGGAAACGACTCGGATATGCGTCTTTTCAATGTTATTTTGTCACTGTTTGCATATAACAGCACGGCATACGAGCGATTGCCGTCGCGACCGGCTCGTCCGGCTTCCTGATAATACTCTTCGGGAGAGTTTGGCTCATCTATATGTATGACAACCCTTACATCGGGCTTGTCGATTCCCATGCCAAAGGCATTGGTTGCAACCATAATGCGTACTTTCCCGGTACTCCACAGTTGTTGCCGCTCATTTTTCTCCTCTGAGGCTAATCCTGCATGATAATAGGTTGCCGAGAAACCGGTCTGCAAAAGCTCGGTTGCAATCTCTTTGGTGCGTTTCCTGTTGCGTACATATACAATTGCGCTACCCGGGACTCTTTCGAGTATATGGATAAGTTGCTGTTGCTTGTTTTCTCCATGTCTTACCACATACGACAGGTTGGGGCGGGCATACGACTTCCGGAGCAATCGTCCGTCTCTGAAATTCAAGCGTTTTTGTATGTCCTGTGCAACTTCCTGTGTAGCCGATGCCGTTAAGGCGAGGATAGGGACCTGCGGCAGATAGTCGCGCAGCGATGCGATTTTCAGGTACGAGGGCCGGAAATCGTATCCCCATTGCGAGATGCAATGCGCCTCGTCTACGACAATCAGTGATATGTTCATCTCTCGCAGACGAGTCATAAACATCTCGGTGGAGATTCTCTCCGGAGAGATATACAGGAATTTATATCCGCCATTGATACAGTTTTCAAGAGCTATATTGCGCTCGCGCCGTGTCATGCCGGTTGCAATCATTGCCGCCTTGATGCCTCTATTGCGCAGATTGTCTACCTGGTCTTTCATGAGAGCTATCAAAGGGGTTATGACAAGGCATGTACCCTCTGAGACAAGGGCCGGGATTTGAAAGGTCAGCGATTTGCCGCCGCCCGTGGCCATAAGCCCGAGGGTGTCGTGTCCTTCGAGTACCGACGTGATAATCTCTTCTTGAAGCGGACGGAACTCCTTGTAGCCCCAGAATCGTTCTAATACGGGATATATGCGTTCTTGAATTGTCATGACGGTAAAATGCGGTGCAAAAGT
The DNA here is from genome assembly GCA_900542255.1 of uncultured Porphyromonadaceae bacterium. Lineage (GTDB taxonomy): Bacteria > Bacteroidota > Bacteroidia > Bacteroidales > Barnesiellaceae_A > Barnesiella_A > Barnesiella_A excrementipullorum. The sequence goes on along the minus strand of UQMR01000028.1, from coordinate 5,914 downwards.
AGCAATTATCCCTCAACGGTTGTATGGCAATATTATATTTTCTCCGATTTGTCGGGCGTAGGCGTGCGAGAGGCTATTATATGAAAAAATCGGGATTATTCCATAATGAAATAATCCCGATTCTATATATAACGCCTATATTTATTCCTCTACTTTTTCGGCAACTACCTCAAAGGGCAATTCAACCGAAACTTCGCGGTGCAATTTGATGGTGGCGGTGTAATTTCCCGTCTCTTTGATAGTATCTTTAACGAGAATTTTCTTGCGGTCGATTTCTTGTCCGAGAGTAGCCAATGCTTCGGCAATCTTGGCACTGTTGATGCTTCCGTAGATAGTGCCAGCCTCGCTTACTTTGGCCGTGATAACAACCTTCAACTCACCAAGAGCAGCGGCAACAGCCTCTGCATCAGCTTTGATTTTGGCAAGTTTATGAGCCTTTTGTCTTTGATTTTCAGCTAATACCTTCAACGCCGAGGGCGAAGCGATAACAGCCAAACCTTTCGGGATAAGATAGTTGCGACCATATCCATCCTTAACGGTTACTACATCATCTTTGTAGCCCAAATTGGCTATGTCTTCTTTCAATATTACTTGCATTATGATGTCCTCCTACGTTAAAGTTATTTCATCAAATCGGTTACATAAGGCAGCAAAGCCAGGTGGCGAGCTCTTTTCACAGCCTGAGCAATACGACGTTGGAATTTCAACGAAGTTCCCGTAATGCGACGGGGCAATATTTTGCCTTGCTCGTTCAAGAATTTCTTGAGGAATTCGGGGTCCTTATAATCGATGTATTTGATACCGTTCTTTTTGAAACGGCAATATTTTTTCTTCTTGACATCAACCGACGGGGGAGTCAAATATCTGATTTCAGATTGTCCTTGTGCCATAGTTTAGTTCTCCTTTACTTCTTCGTTAGTAGTTGCTTTTGCTTTTAAGCCTCTTCTCTTGGCAGCATATTCGGCAGCGAATTTATCTTGCCTGAATGTCAAGAAACGGATAACACGCTCGTCGCGGCGGAAATTGATTTCAAGATTCTTTATCAATGTAGGCTCAGCGTCAAACTCTATGAGCGTATAGAAGCCTGTTGTCTTCTTTTGGATGGGGTATGCCAGTTTGCGCAAGCCCCAGCTCTCGGTGTTGACGATTGTTGCACCATTGTCAGTGAGAATCTTTTCGAACTTTTCTACCGCTTCCTTCATCTGCTCGGCAGACAAAACGGGAGTTAAAATGAAAACGGTTTCGTAATGATTCATACTAATTCGTTGTTAATAATTGGTTTATAAAAATTGCGGTGCAAAGATATGATTTTATTTTTTATCTGGCAAATTTTTATGGCCTCTATTTGTCGCTTAGGTGCGATTATCGACGTCCGACAGAGGATGGCGGACTTTTTTGTGGCAGATTTTCGCTCTACGGCATCCTTTTATTTACATTATTTGTTATATCTTTGCATAGTTATAATAACAACAATTATGGAAATAAACTTTTCGCTGCTTCATCCGGAACTTTTGTTTGCTCTCATCAGTGGCAAACTGTCGGCAGCGGTCAATCGCAGGTTATACAGAACTTTCCGGCAGCAAAATATCGAGGTCACTCCCGAGCAATGGACGGTTTTGTATTATTTATGGAGTCGCGACGGTGTTACACAGCAGGAACTTTGCGTTTCTACCTTCAAAGATAAGCCTAGCATGACAAGGCTGATAGATAACCTCGAAAAACTCAACTGTGTTCAACGCGTCGCAAGCAAAGCCGACCGGCGTATCAATATCATAAAACTCACGCCGCGGGGCAGGGAGCTTGAACAAGAATCGAAACCCCTTGTTTTCTCTGTTATACGTGAGGCCCTTACCGATATTACACAAGAAGATATAACGGTAGCGTATCATGTGTTGATACATATCTTTGAGAACCTCAGGAGTTCGCTCGAAAGTAAATAGAAATAAATATAGGCAGATGTTATGAAAAAAATATTCTCTTACATCATGTGCTTGACTTGCGTGGCTGTCGCAGGCCAGGCACAATCCTATTATACCCCCGATTTGTTGGGCGAGGGATTTGAGCAACACACATATACCTTACCCGATGATTATCACGGCAGAGTAGTGGCTACGCTTGTAAGAAAAAAGGCCGATGTGCCGGCTCGACGAGCCGTATTGTATGTGCATGGTTATAACGATTACTTTTTTCAACGCGAGATGGCAGAGCAGTTCGTCGATTCGGGTTTTAACTTTTATGCTGTCGATTTGCGCAAATACGGCCGCTCTATCTTGCCCGAGCATTATCCGTTTGAGGTGCGCAATCTGAACGAATATTTCGTAGAAATAGACTCTGCCATATATACAATCAAAAACGAAGGCAACCAGGAGATTGTGCTGATGGGGCACTCCACCGGAGGCCTGATAACGTCGTTGTACTGCGAAGAGCACAAGAATAACCTGCAAGTAGATGCGCTGATATTAAACAGCCCGTTTCTCGAATGGAATTTCGGTGCGACATATCGCAATTTCCTTATTCCTCTCGTCTCTTGGCTGGGCAGTTTTATGCCCGACATGACGCTTGCCGATGAAAAAAAGCCTTCGGCATACGGACAGAGTTTATTGAAAGAGTATCATGGAGAGTGGTCGTTCAATACCGACTGGAAGATGTTGCTGGCTCCGGGGCAACGGTTCAGTTGGATACGTGCCATCGACAAGGGGCACGACAAGGTGCATGGCGGATTGGATATTCCATGCCCGGTGCTGGTGATGTTCTCCGATAAAAGTATCTCGAAAGAGACGTGGGAGCCCGGTTTTCAGGAGGCCGATGCCGTGCTCAATGTCGACGATATTGCACGTTACGGACGCATGTTGGGCAAAGATGTTGAGGAGGTTGCCGTCCCCGACGGCCTGCATGACCTTGTGTTGTCGCGAAGCGACGTACGCAACTCGGTATATGGTATTATTTTCAGATGGCTTGCCGCTAAAAATCTATTGCAATGACAAAAATAAATAAGACGAATGCCGCACGTCTACTCGATAAAATGGGATTGAAATATGAGCTGATACCCTATGCGGTAGACGAAAACAATCTGGCGGCCGACCATGTTGCGGCCGAATTGGGCGAAAATATAGAACAGGTATTCAAGACACTGGTGCTGCGAGGTGATAAAACCGGTATTTTTGTATGTGTCATTCCCGGTGACAAAGAGGTGAATCTGAAAGCGGCTGCCAAAATCTCGGGGAACAAAAGTGCCACCATGTTGCACGTAAAAGAACTCTTGCCCACAACCGGGTATATAAGAGGCGGCTGTTCGCCCATAGGTATGAAAAAACACTTCCCTACATTTATCCACGATAGCTGCACCTCATACGAATATATATATGTAAGTGCAGGCGTGCGTGGACTCCAAATAAAGATTGCGCCACAAGACCTCGTAAAGGCTGCCGATGCAACCCTGGCCGATGTTATCGAATAGGCCGGTTTTGTATCAGCGGGAGCAGGAGCTTAAATTCGTGAATGAAATTGGGGGTGAATATGTCATCCCCGATATGGGAGACGATTTCGTGCAGATGCCAGAAGCGCCCGGTTTCGAGCTCTCCGGGGTCGGGCGACAGGACTCCGCTATATTCGGCACGATAGGAATAGACCAGTTCGCGTTCTACCGAAGAGCGGAAAACGTATGTAAAGTTGTAAATCGGTGTAAAGTCGGTTATTCCCAGCTCCTCACGGGCTTCACGTCTTAGAGCCTGTTCTATCTCTTCGCCGAAATTTACATGCCCGCCCACTGCCGTGTCCCATTTTCCGGGCTGTATATCTTTGTGTATCGACCGCTTTTGTAGATACAATTGCCCGTTACAGATAACATGCAAGTGTACAACGGGGTGTAACAACATGCTGCCGTTGTGGCATTGCTGGCGGGTCGCTTTCCCTATGACGTTGCCAGATTCGTCTACGAGCGGAAACCACTCGTCGGTTGTCTTGTTTGTCATTGTTTGTCGAGTTTTTTTATGATATCGGCAAGCTCTTCCGGGGTGAGGTTATCGCCGCAGGTGTCGAACGGTAACCGGAACGCACATCCGTTCTTCCAGTTGCTGCAACCGTATGCGTTTTTACCTTTTATAATAGTGCCAGTATGACACAAAGGGCAATATACCGTGTCGTTTGCCGAGGCTGTTTTGTCACGAGATTTTGTTTTTTGTGACCGGGATGCCTGTGAGGCGCTTTTGGCGGCTTTTCTCTTTTGAGGCTTATCGGCGGCCTCTGTCATCGCTATGCTGCCGGTATTATCACTCAATACCGTCACGACGATTTCCTTAACCATCGCTTTCAACTCTTCCAGGAAATTTGCCGGTTCGTATTCGCCGCGCTCGATGCGTCGCAATTTGTTTTCCCACTGTCCGGTAAGTTCTACCGACTTCAAGAGCTCGTTCTTTATTGTTTGTATCAGTTCTACACCGGTGGGTGTGGCAATAAGGCTTTTGCGCTCTTTGCGGATGTATCGACGCTTGAATAGGATTTCTATAATGGCAGCCCTTGTCGATGGCCGGCCTATACCGTTTTCCTTCAACGCATCGCGCAGCAATTCGTCTTCTACATTCTTTCCGGCAGTCTCCATGGCACGCAGCAAGGAGGCCTCGGTATAAGGCTTGGGGGGCTGGGTCTGTTTCTCGGCCAGTGCAGGGGTGTGTTCCCCGCTTTCTCCCGGCACGAAATCGGGGAGTGCCAGGGTCTCTTCTCCATCGATATTCTCTGCAACGGCCTCTTTTCCCAGTACACTTCTCCATCCCGGCGAGAGTACTTGTCGGCCGGTTGCCTTGAATCCGACTTTTTCCACTTCACCCGTTACAGTCGTATTAGAGACTTGGCAGTCGGGATAAAATGCTGCAATAAACCGCTTGGCAATAAGGTCATACACCGTTTTCTCACGCTCTGTGAGATGGTTTGCCTGAATGTTGGTGGGAATGATGGCGTGGTGGTCGGTTACCTTGCTGTTATCGAACACTTTTTTGCTCTTGGGTAATTTAGACATCGCCAACAACGGTTGCACCAATGCTTCGTATTGCTTCAATGCCGCCAATATACCCGGTACCTTGGGATATATATCGTCGCTCAGGTAGGTCGTGTCGACACGGGGATAGGTAGTGACCTTTTTTTCATACAGGCTTTGTATCAGCTGCAAGGTTTCGTCGGCCGAGTATGAGAACTTTTTATTGCATTCGACTTGGAGACTTGTCAGGTCAAACAATCGGGGTGGGGCCTCTTTCCCCTTCTTGGTAGTTACATCGGTAATGACAAAGGGTTTCCCGGTGATGGCTGCCAATGCCTCTTGGGCATCTTCTACCCGGTTGTATCGTCCGTGAGTCACCGAGAATGTCGTATCGCGATATACGGTTTTGAGTTCCCAATAGGGTTGCGGCACAAAATGCTCTATTTCCAACTGTCTGTTGACGATGAGTGCCAGAGTAGGGGTCTGTACTCTGCCTACCGACAATATCTGTTTCTCTCGGCCATATCGCAGGGTGTAGAGGCGTGTGGCATTGAGGCCTAATAGCCAATCTCCGATGGCTCGCGTCAGCCCCGCCAAATAGAGCCGGTCGAACTCCTGTTGCGGTTTCAGATGTTCGAAGCCTTCTTTGATAGACTCTTCTGTCAGAGAAGAAATCCACAACCGATACACTGGCGATTTGCACCCCGCCTTCTGCATAACCCAGCGTTGTATCAACTCGCCTTCCTGCCCGGCATCGCCACAGTTTATTACGCTTTCGGCTTGCGATATGAGGCTTTCTATGATTTTGAATTGCTTCTTTACCCCCTTGTCTTCTTTCAGCTTTATGCCGAACCGCTGCGGTATAATAGGCAGAGAACTCAGGCTCCATCTTTTCCACAGCTCGTTATATTCGTGAGGCTCTTTCAGCTCACATAAGTGTCCATA
>UQMR01000027.1 GCA_900542255.1 uncultured Porphyromonadaceae bacterium | reverse complement strand
GCCGAAGTGATATGGTCGTAAGCAGGCGCAATGTCGGTCGTAAGCGGGCCTAAGGTATAGAACGGGGCTTCGTGGCAGCTCGTAATCTGACGCTCCATATTCTCCTTGATTTTCTGCATGGGAACATGGCCGGGACCCTCTATGATAACCTGTACGTTGTGTGCCCACGCTTTCTCGGTAAGCTCGCCCAACACATCGAGTTCGAGGAACTGTGCGCGGTCGTTGGCATCGTGTATAGAACCGGGACGCATACCGTCGCCCAGCGACACGGCCACGTCGTAACGGGCAAGTATCTCGCAAATCTCGTCGAAATGGGTATAGAGGAAGCTCTCCTCGTCATGCAGCACGCACCACTTGGTCATGATAGAGCCTCCCCGCGAAACGATGCCGGTAAGGCGCTCTTTCACCAGTTCGGCATGGGCGCGCAGCACGCCGGCGTGTATCGTAAAGTAGTCTACACCCTGCTCGCATTGCTCGATAAGCGTATCGCGATATATCTCCCAGGTAAGGTTCTCGACTTTGCCGTTGACCTTTTCGAGAGCCTGATAAATGGGCACCGTTCCCATCGGCACGGGACAGTTGCGTATAATCCACTCGCGGGTTTCGTGTATGTGGTCGCCGGTAGAGAGGTCCATCAGGGTATCGCCACCCCAGTGGCAGCTCCACACCGCTTTTTCCACCTCCTCGGCTATACCCGACGAGAGAGCCGAGTTGCCGATATTCGTATTGAGCTTCACCAGGAAGTTGCGGCCTATAATCATAGGCTCGGCCTCGGGGTGGTTGATGTTGGCCGGGATAATAGCCCTGCCCTCGGCCACCTCGCTGCGCACAAACTCGGGGGTAATGTACGTCGCTATACCGAGTTGCTCATTCATGACATTCTCGCGTATGGCCACATACTCCATCTCGGCCGTAATGACACCTTGACGGGCGTAATACATCTGCGTGATTTGCCGCCCCTCCTTGGCTTTATAGGGCTTATATGTTTTTTTGAAACGGATGCTGTCGAGCGACGGGTCGTCGCGGCGTTGGCGACCGTAAGCCGACGTAATATCGGGAAGCTGCTCTACATCGCCGCGCTCTACAATCCACGACTCGCGCAGGCGGCGCAGCCCCTCGTTGATGTCTACCTCCACAGCGGGGTTGGTAAAGTCGCCGCTCGTATCATACACATATACCGGGTCGTTGGGTGTAGCCACGCGCTTGCCGTCGACGATTTGTACCGTATCGGTAAGGTTTATTTTACGCATACCCACCTGTATCGGGTACAACTTGCCGGCCACATATATCTTTTCCGAACCGGGATAAGAATCTTTTACGATATTGTTTTCTATTTTCATCTCTCTATGCTATTGCAGGTGATACAAAAATCAATCGAGGAAAGAGGTAAGCGGACTGCTCGCCTCGGCATGGCGCGACTGAGTTCCCAATCCCGCCTCGTAGGCCTCGCGACCGGCAATGACGGCCATGCGGAAGGCCTCGGCCATGCGCACGGGGTCGCCGGCTACGGCAATGGCGGTATTTACCAAGACGGCGTCAGCTCCCATCTCCATCGCCTCGGCGGCATGCGACGGGGCTCCTATACCGGCATCTACCACAACAGGCACATTGCTCTGTTCGATGATAATTTCAAGCAGGTCACGGGTGCGTATTCCCTTGTTGGTACCGATGGGAGCGCCCAACGGCATTACTGTCGCCGCACCCACCTCTTCGAGGCGTTTGCACAAAACGGGGTCGGCCTGTATGTAAGGGAGTACAACAAAGCCCATCTTCGCCAGCTCCTCGGTAGCTTTGAGGGTCTCTACCGGGTCGGGCAAAAGATATTTGGGGTCGGGGTGTATCTCCAACTTTATAAAGTTCGTCCCGAAGCACTCGCGTGCGAGCTGGGCAGCCAACACAGCCTCGGCGGCATCGCGCACCCCCGATGTATTGGGAAGCAACTGGATTTTGTCGTTTTTGATATGCTCCATCATATCGTCGTGGGCATTGTTCATATCGATGCGCTTCATAGCCATCGTGACCATTTCGGTTCCCGATGCCGCTATGGCTTGTTGCATCAAGAGATTCGAACTGAATTTTCCTGTTCCTAAAAACAGACGCGAACCGAATTCACGGCCGCCGATAACCAATTTTTTACTCTCCATATTTTATTTTGTTTAGCATTGCTATAATCGTTTCTGTCATCTCGCGAGGCGATTGTGCATTCAGTATCGTCCCCGAAAGGGCAATCCCGTCTACGCCGGCCTCCATAAGCGACTGCAAGTCATCGGGGGTAATGCCGCCTATCGCTACCACGGGCAGCTCAATGCCCTCGGCATGGCACTCCTCCATGATGCGGCGATAGCCTTCGACACCCAGCACGGGGCTCAGATTGCGTTTCGTCTCGGTATAACGGTAAGGGCCCAAGCCTACATAATCTACATCACGCGCCGATAAGGCACGGATATCGTCTATCGTATTGGCCGTAGCCCCTATGATATATTTCTCGCCCAGAAGGCGACGTGCCTCGGCAGGAGGCATATCATTCTTGCCAAGGTGCACCCCGTCGACATCGAGCTCGGCCACCAACTCTACATGGTCGTCTATCAACAAGATAGCCTCATGCTCGGCACAGGCCGGTTTGAGTATCTTCACGGCTTCGCGCAACTCATCGGCCGTAGCCTCCTTCATGCGCAACTGTATCCATTTGCACCCCCCGGCAAGGGCTTCCATAGCCCCCTCTACATAACCATACCGGTCGTTTTTATGTGTGATAAATTGTAACATGCTTCTCTACATTTTTTCAAGTTCTTTTATTCCGATGCGGCCATGCACGCTCTCAACCGGGCGGCCGCCTTCTCTACGGCATCGGCCTGCGGGTCTCGCCAAAGGTATCCCAGCACGGCCACGCCGCCAAATCCATAACCCATCGCCTCGGCGGCATTCCCGGGCGTAATGCCGCCCAATGCCACCACCTTGCTGTCGATGATGCCGGCACGGGCCGCTTCTTGCAGGGTTGCCGGGTCAAACGCTGCCCTATAACCGGGCTTGGATATACTGTCGTAAATGGGGCTCAAAAAGAGATAGTCGTATTTCCCCTTTTCCGAAGCCACCTCATCCAGCGTATGACACCCTCTGCTTACAAGGCGACAACCGGCGGCCTCGGCATCGCTGTGCCTGCCGTTTACATGAATGCCGCGAAGCCCGTACTCCGAGGCCAACGCATAACAATCGTGCAAGACAAGCCGATGGCGATATGCAGGAGCGATGCCGAGCAGCAAACGGCGCACATCGTCATCAGATGTTCCGGGCTTGCGTATATGCACATAATCGGCCCCACCCGCCAATGCTGCCTCTATGAGGCGGCCTTCGCCGGGTAACATCTTCGCATCGGTAATGCCTATGAGCCATGCCATACCGTCAACCGCCGTATGCTGCCGCTATCACGGTCACCTTGTCGTTTTCCGACAAAAAGGTTCCTTCCCAATCGGGTCGCAAAACGACCTTGTTGTTTACGGCCACAGCCACATTGCCGGTGTGCAGGTTCTGCCCCGCCAGAAGTTCCAGAACGGTGACACGCGCACCTACGCAAATCTCTTTGTTGTTGAAATATATCTTCATCCTGCAAATTATTTATCGTCTGTTACATATCTATATCGGCCGCCAACGGAAGCGGAGCAAAAGCATGGTTCAGCGCGCCATGCCCATGTCCTGCGAAAACATCGGCGCCGGCTTCTATCGCTCTTGTCACATAAGTCTTTGCCGCAGTGACTGCCGTCGGCAGGTCGTTGCCTCGCGCCATATAGGCCGCTATGGCCGACGAGAGGGTGCAGCCCGTACCGTGGGTGTTAGGGGTATGGCAGAAATCCGCCTCGAAAAACCGCTCCCTCTGCGACGCATCAAACAGCACATCTACCGATTGCGCCCCCGACAGATGCCCGCCCTTCACAAGCAGGGCATGGCAGCCCTCCTTCATAAGCCTCCGGGCGGCAACACGCATATCTTCGATACTTGCCACCGTCACGCCCGAGAGCATGGCGGCCTCATCACAATTGGGTGTTACAAGGGTTGCCAGAGGGAAGAGACGGCGACGCACTACATCGACTGCATCGTCGTCGAGCAGCTTATGCCGCGAGGTAGAGACCATCACGGGGTCGAGAATGACCGGTATTCCGGGATAGTGTTCCAAGGCATCGGCAACAGCGGCGGCTATCGCAGCATTGCACAGCATGCCCACCTTTACGGAGTCAACCGCGAGGTCCTCCATTACGGCATCTATCTGTGCCCTCACCATCTCGGGCGAAACGGCATATACGCCCCGCACGCCCACACTGTTTTGTGCCGTCACCGCCGTAATGGCCGTGGCAGCATATACGCCCAAGGCGGCACACGCTTTCACGTCGGCTTGTATGCCGGCGCCGCCGCAACTGTCAGACCCCGCTATAACAAGGGTTGTAGGATATCGTTTCATGCTCTTCTTTTGCCTTGGGGTGTGCAAAACAGGGCATGTCACACTATGAACGGAAAAGGGAAGCGATTGTAAGAGTGTTTTCAGGCATCCGTTTCCTACGGCGGCATTATCCGCATCAGGTTCATAGGGTATAATCTCAGCCGCAAGAGTGCAGCACCCCTTCGATGTGGCAAATATACACTTTATTCCTCAAATATAACTTATAAAGCCCTTTTTTTCTTTCACGAAAAAATCATGACAGGAAGCCGGCAAATAGCCACACAACGCGGTAGCCTCAACAAGGATCAACATAAAATATCTTTCCGTCAACCCACCGCACAGTGCCGGTCTTCTATCGTATGCCTATCAGCTTGTGGGTTTGCAGGCTGAGCCGCCACTCGGGGTGTGCCATACAGTAGGCCATCGTCTCGGCAATATTCTGCCCCGAACAGGGTTGCAGGCAACGCTCACGGCACTCGAACGTATCGAAGATCGAGAGGTCTTGCCCGCGATACACCACTTTCAGCTCGTCGGCACGGTGCAACTTCAAGGGCAAGCCGCCACCGGGCTGGCAATCTATCTTGGGCGAACAGGTCACCCAGTCTATACCGGCCGGCAGCTCGCAAGTACCGTTGGTCTCTATGTGTACGGTGTAGCCATGCTCGTGCCACATGGCGATGAAGGCATCGTCGATAAACAGCGACGGCTCGCCTCCCGTGAGCACCACACGCCGGGACGGGAATGCCGCCGCGGCAGCCAATATGGCCGCATCGTCCATCATCTGCCCCTCAGCATGGCGGGTATCGCAAAACTCACAGGCGAGATTGCACCCCGAGAAACGCACAAATACCATCGGCGTACCGGTAAAGCACCCCTCTCCCTGCAACGAGTAGAAAATCTCGTTAATCTTTCTCATAGTACGCTACGTTGTTCTCGCTCTCCTGCACCATCACTTTATAGGCCTCGGGGATTTGCTCGCATATCCAGCGCGCCAAATTCTCGGCCGTAGTATTCATCTCGGGAAACACGTCGTTAAGATTGCGGTGGTCGAGCCGCTCCTGTATCATCTCCTTTACGTGCGTAAAGTCTACGACCATTCCATCGCGGTTGAGCTCCCGCGCGCGGGCATATACCTTTATCACCCAGTTGTGCCCGTGCAGCTCTTCGCACTTGCTGGGATATGAAAGCCGCAAGCTATGGGCGGCCGAAATCTCAAATGTCTTTACTATGTAATACATAGTGCAAAGATACGATTTTTCCTATTCCTTACCGCATCGGCCTCTCTATTCATTTTGCCGTCCCCTCAAAAAACACTCTACGAGGGTATGGAAACAGAGAAAATCGCCCCGGCGGCCTACCTGATAGAACAAAAGGGGGCACATCCCACTTGCCATCGGCAATAAATGCTTATCTTTGCGCCATTAACCAATATCTATAAATAACTATCATGAACAAGTTCATCATCATGGCATGTGCCGCATTGCTTGCACTGCCTACGGCTTCGATGGCCGAAGAGAACAGCCCCATCGCATTCCCGGGAGCAGAAGGTTGGGGACGCTTCGCCACCGGCGGGCGCGGCGGACGTGTCGTTTTCGTAACGAATACCGAAGATTACACTTCGAGCGAGACTCCCATAGAAGGAAGCCTGAGGGCAGCCCTGCAAGCCGAAGGCAACGACCCTATCACTATCGTATTCCGCACATCGGGGCGCATCGACCTCAAAGAGGTGCTCAAAGTAAACCGCGGGAACATCACCCTTGCCGGACAAACGGCACCGGGCGACGGTATCTGCATCTCGGGACGACGCATCTACTTCTCGGGTAACAACTACATAATCCGTTATCTGCGATTCCGCATGGGCGACGGCAACCAAAGCAACGAATCGTCGCTCGACATCGAGAATGCAACCAACGTCATCGTCGACCACTGCTCGCTCAGCTGGTCGGTAGAAGAGAACGTTACCATGTATGACAACAAATACACTACCATGCAGTGGTGTATCCTCAGCGAGCCGCTATACAACAGCTACCATGCCAAAGGCCAACGCGCCTACGGCTCGCAATGGGGCGGCGAGCACAGCACCTACCATCACAACCTGCTGGCTCACTGCGTAAGCCGCTCGCCGCGCCTCAACGGCGTACGCGACGACTCCGAGGGCCACGACTACCAGGTAGTACAAGAGGTGGTAAACAACGTCATCTACAACTGGGGTAAAAAAGAGGCCGTATATGGCGGCGAACTCTACTCCTCGCGCGAAGGTGCATACTGCTACAACATCCTGCGCAACAACTACTACAAGGCCGGCCCGGCTACATGGAAACAACAATACAGATGGTTTGCCCGCCTCTCCTACAAAGCCTCTGAAACCCACGCTGCCGAAGGGGTGTACGGATTATGGTATATCGACGGCAACTATATGGAGCCGCAACCCGACCGTCCCAACCCCACCGACGACAAACTCAAAGGCGACTACACCAACATCAACAACGACAACTGGTATAACTGCAACAGCACGAGCAGCGCCAAGGGTGTCGACCTCGAAGGCGGCCTCTATGAGAACGACTCGACATTCCAACGCCTCTATGAGCTGCCCGAGGAGTCGAGCGGTGTCACCATCACATCGGCGGCCGAAGCCTACGAAGCGGTACTTGCCAATGCCGGCTGCCGCCTGCCTAAACTCGACGAGATAGACAAGCGCATCCTCGCCGAAGCCGCCGGCGAAATAGCTCCTGCCTATGGCGACTCTTACGGCGCAGGCACAGGCATCATCGACTCGCAAGACAACGTAGGCGGCTACCCCGAGTATGCCTCGGCACAGGCTCCCGCCGATACCGATAACGACGGTATGGCCGACGAATGGGAGGCCGAGGAAGGTGTCGACGACCCCAACGGATATGACCTGTCGGACGACTACACCAACTTGGAGATGTATCTGCAAGACATCATAGACCGCACGGCAGCCGTCACGGCACCGCGCAGCGACAAGCGCCTCACCTCGTGGTACGACGCCACGGCTCGCGCCCTCACTTTCAGCGCACCCGTAGCCGTTACCGAAATGAGCCTCTACAATATGGCCGGACTGCACGTAGCCAGCTACACATTGCGCCAGCAGGCCTCGACCTGCTTCCTGCCCGAGCTGCCCCGCGGCGTATATCTCGTGGTATGGAACTTGTCGAACGGGACGACCGAAACAACTAAAATCGTATTGTAACAATCCCATACAATACCCACACAGGAAGCCGGTTGCACCATTCGGTGCAACCGGCTTCCTGTTTCAAGGCAACGGCGGCAGGGCCAGCACCCCCAGCATTATTTACCGCGGCTATCGGCCGGCGCACCCAGCATCCCGATGCGGCCGGTCATCACCGATATATTCCTTGCAGATACACATCTATACCTATGCAACCGACCGAGCCTTCCCGGCAGACAAATTATTGCATCCGGCAGATGCCGTCAGAGAGTTTAACATATATTACGCATATATTTTCAAAAGCGGTAAACACTCCTCCCATGTAATCGATAAAAATAACTAATTTTGCACTTGAAGAAGTATAAAAATACACCTTCCCGTTATGAAGAATAAAAAAGAACGGCTCGATGCCATCAAAGAAATCATTGTAAAATCGCGCATCAACAACCAGGACGAATTGTTGGAACCGCTGCTGAGCCGAGGTTTCGACATCACGCAAGCAACCCTGTCGCGCGACTTGAAGCAACTGAAAATCGCCAAAGTACCCGACTCTGACGGAAAATATATCTACGTACTGCCCAAAACCGACAGCATAGGCAATACCATACAATATCCCTCCCTCGAAGAACATTCTCAAAACGAACTGGGAGGCTTCCTCTCGATACAGTTTTCGCAAAACCTTGCAGTCATCAAGACGAGTCCCGGTTTTGCCGGAAGCATTGCATACGACATCGACCTCGGTCACAGCCCCGAGATTCTGGGGACCATCGCCGGCGACGACACCATCCTGGTTGTTCTGCAAGAAGGCGTCTCGCACAAAAAGGCATACGACATACTATCCCGTTACATCCCGGCTCTACGCCCATACTAAACCTATACCCGCATGATAAAAACCGGCATCATAGACGAAAACAACACTCTTACAGGCGAACTGTTGCGATTGTTGGTACTCCATCCCGACGTAGACACCATCGCCATACAAAACCCGGCCCGCACGGGAGAGTCGCTCACCCGATACTACCCCGACCTTACGGGCGACACAAAGATACAATACTGCTCTCACATCGACCTCGACAGCATCGACATTCTCTTCTGCTGCTTCGCACCCGGCGGTATGCGCCGCTACCTCGACAAAGAGCAGCTCCCTCCAAAACTTGCCGTAATAGACTTTTCGGGCGACTTCTCCCTCGAAAGCCCCGAGCACGACTTCATCTACGGCCTGCCGGAGCTCAACCGCAAACGCATCGTACGCGGCGAGTCGCGCCACATAGCCATCCCCGATGTCATGGCGGCAACCATACAATTGGCCCTGCTGCCACTGGCCAAAAACCTGCTCATACGCAACAACATCCAGGCAGCCATCACCATAGCCCGGCCTCATATTGAAGGAGCTCGCCCGCTGCCTCCTTTCGAGAAACGCAGGTTGCCCGAAATACGCCAAAACATCGGGAAACTGCAAAACAGTTTCGCATACGACATCAACATCGTTCCCGTCGAGGCTTCGTTCTTCCGCGGCATACTCACTTCCGTATGGACCGACAGCCCCGACATCACGGCCGACTTTGCCCGCGAACTATATACCTCGTACTACGACGACCACAGCTTTGTGCATATCATAGAGACCTCCCCGAGCACAGCTCAGGTCATCAACACCAACAAGTGCTTTATGCACATAGAGATTGCCGAGGGCAAACTTATCATAACCTCGGCAGCAGACGCCTTGCTCAAAGGCGCAGCCGGACAGGCCATACACTGCATGAACCTCATATTCGGCCTGAAAGAGACCACCGGACTATTTCTAAAATCCCCCGTATATTACTGAATAAAATGAAAATATCTGTCATCGGAGCCGGAAACATGGGCGGAGCCGTTGCAAAAGCCCTGGCTCAAAGCAATCTGTCAGACAATAACACGCTATATATATCCAACCGGAGCCAAGCGAAACTCGACACGCTGAAAGCCTCTTTCCCTCAATTCAACACGACAACCGACAATACTGAGGCGGCACGCGATGCCGATATTGTGATTCTGGCCGTAAAGCCGTGGGTGCTCGACACCGTAGCACACGAAATAGCCCCCTGCATCAAGCCCGGCCAGACCATAATCATCTCTGTTGTGGCCGCCGTACCGTTCAGCCACTACGACGAACTTTTCAACGGCGGCTGCCCTACCTTCCGCGTCATACCCAACACAGCGGCCGTCGTGGGCGAAGGTATCTCTGTCATCGCGGCCAACCACGCATCTCAGCCGCAAATTACCCTTGTGCAATCTCTTTTCGATAGCATGGGTATCACACTTCTTACCGACGAAGAGCATATCAATGCCTACATGGTACTCTGTTCGAGCGGCACAGCCCTTGCCTTGCGCTACCTTCGCGCCGCCATGGAAGCCGGCATCGCCATGGGGATACCCGCTGCCGAGGCCGCACGTCTCGCTGCATACACCATGCGCGGGGCAGCACAACTCATCGTGGCTCACGGCGAACATCCCGAGGCCGAAATAGACCGGGTGACAACTCCCGGCGGACTCACCATCAAAGGGCTCATTGCCATGGAGGAGGCCGGATTTACCAACGCCGTCATAAAAGGGCACTTGGCATGTCTGATATAACCGACACAACGTCATGTGCCTATGCACAGACAATCATCGATACCGCCGCACAGCGATTGGGCATCGACAGGCTCAACGCCATGCAGCAAGCCGCCATTGCAGCCTGTTGCAACGGAGGCGAGGTGATATTGGAGGCTCCCACAGGGAGCGGAAAAACCCTCGCATACCTCATCCCCCTCGCAGCGCACCTCTCTACCGACCGGCCTGATGTACAGGCGCTTGTAATTCTGCCCACACGCGAACTCGCAAGGCAGGTCGACAGCGTGGCGCGGGCCATCTCCACGGGGTTCAAAATTGCCTGCTGTCACGGAGGGCACCCCTTCAAAGACGAAGCCGCCTCGCTATCGGGACACCCCGCCCTCGTCATAGGCACCCCGGGACGGCTGCTCGACCATCTGCATCGCGGCACGCTTCTGCTCAACCATATAACAACCTGTGTCATAGACGAGTACGACAAATGTCTGGAATTGGGATTCCTCTCTGAGATAGAGGCTCTTGTAGCCGCTGCCGGAACCCCTCGGCTGCGCATCCTCACATCGGCCACCGAGAGAATCGCACTGCCCGACTTTCTTCCCATGAGAAAAGCCATACGCCTACACTTCGAGGGGGAAGCCCTGCAAGGCGAAGTCAACGACACACTCACGGTGCACACCGTGTCGGCCCCCGGCCAAGAGAAGCGCGACACACTGCTGCAACTGCTCTGCCGCATCAGCGACACCCCTACCCTCATATTTTGTAACCAACGCGAGGGAGTTGAGCAAGTTGCCGCCTTCCTTGCCCGCCACCGCATCACGTGCGTAGCCTTCCACGGCGGTATGCAACAGACCGACCGCGAACGCGCCTTGTGCCGGCTGCGCAACGGCAGTGCCTACATCTGCGTTGCCACCGACCTCGCTGCCCGAGGACTCGACATCCCGCAAGTAGCTCACATCATACACTACGACCTGCCGCTCGACGAAGCCGCCTACACCCACCGCAACGGTCGCACGGCACGCATGAACGCACACGGCACGGCATACCTCATCGTTGCACCTCATGAAGAGTTGCCTCCCGGCAGCCGACGGGCCACAGAGCTGTCACTCGACGGACCGGCCCACACCCCGGCCGAGCCCCCGATGACCACCCTGCATCTCGCCGCAGGCAAACGCGAAAAGATAGGGCGCGGCGATATACTCGGATTCCTCACACAAGCGTGCCGCATCCCGTCACAAGCAGTAGGCCTCATCGAGGTCAAAGACCATTACGCCTACGTCGCCGTAGAAAAGGAATACGCCGACACGGCCCTGCAACAGGCCAGGCAAGAAAAAATCAAAGGCAGGCGCATACGGGTGAGCAAGGCCCTGTAAAACCCCGGCAAAGCACAGGGAGAGATGCGATAAAAGCGGTTTTTATCCATAAATGAACAAAAAATAGACATCGGCTCACCCGCCTATCTTTAATTTTGCATTGTCATTTAAAACTTATTGTATCATGAAAAAATTATATTTGCTCGCAGCTTGCCTCGTAGCTTTTGCCACAACGCAGGCTCAAACTGTAAATTTCAGTGATTACGCCGCCGAAAAATACAACTGGAACGGCGAAGAGAAACCGGCTACCTCATCTTACGAAATGGACGTACCCTACGCCCAAATCAACGGCTTCCGTTTCTACAACAACAACGAAGACGTATGCTCCATAGCATACAACAAAAAGAGCGTCGACGGGACAAAATACTTTGCCTGCTTCAAGACACAAGGCGGCTCTAAATGGGAAGATAGCGAGACGCCCGCATCGCGCGTTATAGAAGTGAACGTCGCAGGCCCCTGCACCATAACGGGCGTCATGGCTTCGTCGAGCAAAAACGACGACCGCGAGCTCTACATCTCTACGGCCAAAGTAGACTCTGACTACGACAAAGAGGACGAGGCATACGTAGGCTGCATAGAAATAAAAGCCGCCGACGGTGCCAAACAATATACCTTCGATTACCAAGGTGAAGAGACCACACTCTACCTGTATTCACGCACCGGAGGTATCAATATCTACACAATATCTGTTACCAACAAGTAAGCTGCACTCTCGACGCCGAACAGCAAAGTTTTGTTTCAGTGGATAACAAATTCCTAATCTGGAACCAAAACCACATATAAAAAGAGCCATATCAAGATAATATGGCTCTTTTTATATATTTAGTAACAGTCTCAGCCATAGTTTGACAAGACATAATGAATCGCTATAGAAATATTGTTTCTATATTTTACGATATTCGATGAGATAATAAGATTCGTAAAAGATTTCATCAGATGAAGAAGATGTATATCCCTCAACTACTAATTTAGAACGAGTCAGTTCTTTGATTGTCCAAGGGTCATCCTCATCATAGTCCAATACAAGAACTCCTTTATTATAACTCCATTCTCCTTCACTAGACTCATCTATTCCTCCACCTAAATACGTTAATACATATGTACCATTTTTATTGAAAGTTATTCTAATACTTCCACTGAGATCTTCATAATATTCATTTGTTATAACCCCATCTTGCTTTTCCCAACCTGTCTCGGAAACAGCTTCCCAAGTACCTATCAAATCGGATGAAGAACCAATGCCATCTGAGCATGCACTGAAAACCAATGTCATAACCGACATTAACACGAATAAAATTTTTACGTTTTTCATTTGTAATTTGTTTTTGTGTGTCTTCCAGTCCCCAAAGACTAATCATTAAACCACGAAGCGTGGAACTGCAATGCCCACATTCCGATTGGAGGTCCTAGGAAAACCATGTACACGAATATGGTAACAGCAGCCCACGCCATAGCGTGAGAACCACTATGCTATCCTCGTGTACAATTGTGAATTTCCTAGGTTCCCAATCACAAGATAAGCATAACGCTTCTTGAATTTCTAATATGTCACAGATTGAGTTTCCTCAATCCGATGCAAAAATAGATAATTTTTATAATGGTCTCTTATCTTGGAACCATTTTTATTTTCAAAACATAAGTTATACACTCGTTACACGATTGTTCTGTTTTATAATTATGCTTTGATTTACAAGCCATTCCAACGCTATCGGCCTCCCAAAAAACTGATTTCTTATTCTCTCCCATACTACATTTCTCTTCTAACGGCTTCGTTTTCAAATTCCATTGCGTAAATAAACACACACCATGCTGTTTATTCCGCATATTTTCGCTATTTTTGTAAGCTAAAAAAGAACATCTATCACCACATGGACATAAATAAACGGTTGGCAATCTTAGGCTCTACCGGCTCGATAGGCCGGCAGACGCTGGAAGTTGTCGACGAATATCCGCAACAGTTCGAGGTTTACCTCATTACGGCCAACAATAACATAGACCTCCTTATAGAGCAGGCTCGCAAATACCGTCCCGAAATTGCCATCATCGCCAACAAAGAGCATTATGCCACGCTGCGCGATGCCTTGGCCGACCTTCCCATCAAAACATACGCCGGCGACGATGCCATTGCCGATGCCATGTCGCTCCCCGACATCGATATAGTCGTAGCCGCAATGGTGGGCTATGCCGGATTGCGTCCCACCATCAAGGCGATTGAAGCTCACAAAACCATAGCCTTGGCCAACAAAGAGACGCTCGTCGTGGCCGGCGACCTCATCACGAAGCTCGCCCTCGAAAACCGCGCCCCCATCATACCCGTCGACTCGGAACACTCGGCCATCTTCCAATGTTTGGCCGGCGAAGGCGACAACCCCATAGACAAAATCATTCTCACGGCATCGGGCGGACCTTTCCTGCACCACTCGAAAGAGGAGTTGCTCCACGTCACCTGCGCCGATGCCTTGAAGCATCCCAACTGGAAGATGGGCAAGAAAATCACCATCGACTCGGCGACCATGATGAACAAGGGATTTGAGATGATAGAGGCCAAGTGGCTTTTCGGCCTGCCGCCCGAGAAGATAGAAATCGTCATACATCCCCAATCTATCGTTCACTCCATGATACAATACAGCGACGGAGCGGTAAAAGCACAATTGGGGTTGCCCGACATGAAGCTGCCCATACGGTATGCCCTCTCCTATCCCGAGCGGCTGTCGACCCATGCCCCCAAGCTGCAAATGGAAGATTATGCCCGGCTCACCTTCGAGCGACCCGATACGACACGGTTTCCCCTGCTGCAACTGGCATTCGACGCCATAGCACAAGGCGGTAATATGCCTTGCATCATGAATGCCGCCAATGAAGTGGCGGTAGCCGCATTCCTCGCCGGCCAGATAGGATTCTTCGACATTGCCGATACCGTTGCGACGTCCATGAAGCAGGCCGCCTACACGGCATCGCCCACCTACGACGACTACGTAGCGACCGACAAAGCCGTGCGAGACATAGCACAACAATATATACAAACCCGCAAATAGCCCACTACCCTATCCTATGGACCCCATTCTTGTAAAGACCATACAACTCATACTCAGCCTCTCGATACTCGTCATTTTCCACGAATTCGGGCACTACATTTTTGCCCGCCTGTTCGGCATACGGGTAGAGAAGTTCTATCTTTTCTTCGACACTAAATTTGCACTGCTTCGCATCAAGCGGGAGAGCAATGCCCTCTCGGTGAAGATATGCGAGAAACTTCGGTTCAATATTCCCTTGCGGCCGGGGAAAAGCGGCGATACAGAATTCGGCATCGGATGGATACCCTTCGGCGGCTACGTAAAGATAGCCGGCATGATAGACGAATCGATGGACCTCGAACAGATGAAACGCCCCGTGCAGCGCGACGAGTTCCGCTCGCGCCCGGCATGGCAACGCCTGCTGGTCATGATTGCCGGTGTAGTATTCAATTTTCTGCTCGCCATCATCATATACACCGGTATAGCCTACGCATGGGGCAATACATACCTCACCTTCGAGAATGCCAAAGATGGCATGGAATTTTGTGAGGCTGCCAAAGAGATAGGCTTCTGCGACGGCGACATCCCATTGAGTGCCGATGGCAAGAAGCTCGACTATCTGTCGAGCGAAACCATACAGGCGATGGTAGAGGCCGACCGCGTAACCGTACTGCGCAACGGCAGCACCGCAACCGTAGATGTTCCGCAAGACTTTATGCTGCAACTGATGAACATGCAGACTCCCTTTGCGTGGTATCGCCTGCCTGTCATCATCGACAGTCTCGAATATAGCGGCGGTGCATACGCTGCCGGCTTGCGCAAAGGCGACCGCATTGTCAGCGTCGACTCCATAGCAACCCCCTCGCGCAACCTGCTCACAGCAACGCTGGCACAACACCCCTCGCAAACCGTAGAGATAGGTTTCTTGCGCGGCGACAGCCTCATGACGGCTCCCGTACAAAACGACAGCCTCGGGCATATAGGCATCTACATGACACCTATCACCGAGTTATACGACATCACCACCGAGCATTACTCCCTCTTGCAATCAATCCCCAAAGGCATCGACATGGGAGTCACCAAGCTGGTAAACTACGTAAAGAGTTTCAAATATGTCTTCTCCAAAGAAGGGGCTCAAAGCCTCGGCGGATTCGGCTCGATAGGCAGCCTTTTCGCCCCCACATGGGACTGGTACTCCTTCTGGAACATGACAGCCCTGCTGTCGGTCATGCTCGCCTTCATGAATATCCTGCCCATACCCGTACTCGACGGAGGGCACGTACTCTTCCTGCTCATA
Source organism: uncultured Porphyromonadaceae bacterium (assembly GCA_900542255.1). Lineage (GTDB taxonomy): Bacteria > Bacteroidota > Bacteroidia > Bacteroidales > Barnesiellaceae_A > Barnesiella_A > Barnesiella_A excrementipullorum. The sequence continues at coordinate 10,574 of UQMR01000027.1, read as the reverse complement.
GAAGTAATCACCCGTCGCAAGCCGAGTGACAGATTCATGGAAATAGCACAGTCGATAGGTCTCTTCCTCCTCTTTGCGTTGCTCATCTATGCCAATGGCAACGACATCATAAGATTTTTCTTCAAGTAAACAATAATATCACAATATGGCCGAAAACTGCAAAATCATACTCAAACCCGGTAAAGAAGACTCCTTCCGCCGATTCCATCCGTGGGTCTTCTCGGGAGCCATACAACGTATGCAAGGCGAGCCCGCCGAGGGCGACATCGTAACCGTCGAGGATTGGCAAGGCAACTTCATCGGTGTGGCACACTACCAGATAGGCAGCATTGCCGCACGCATCCTCTCATTTACACCCGTAAAGATAGACTCCGATTTCTATCGGCAACGCCTGCTGGCCGCATACCGCATGAGGCAAAGCCTCGGGCTCGAAAACGGCACCCATAACAATACATACCGCCTCGTACATGGCGAAGGCGACAACCTGCCGGGACTCATCATCGACATATACGGGAACACCGCCGTCATGCAAGCCCACAGCCCCGGCATGCACTTTGCCCGCCACACCCTTGCCGAAGCGCTCAAACAGGTGATGGGCGACGCCATAGAAAATATATACTACAAGTCTGAGACGACACTGCCATACAAAGCCGACTTGGACCACGAAAACGGCTACCTCCTCGGCAAGTCGGCCGAAGATACCGCCATAGAAAACGGCTTGAAGTTTCACGTCGACTGGCTGCACGGACAGAAAACAGGCTTCTTCATAGACCAACGCGAAAACCGCGCGCTCCTCGAACGATATTCGCACGGACGTTCCGTACTCAATATGTTCTGCTACACAGGCGGCTTCTCGTTCTACGCCATGAGAGGCGGAGCAAAGCTCGTACACTCGGTAGACAGCTCGGCAAAGGCCATAGACCTCACTTGCCGCAACGTAGAGCTGAACTTCCCCGGCGATACACGCCACAAGGCATTTGCCGAAGACGCCTTCAAGTACCTCGACTCCATGGGCGGCGACTATGACCTCATCATCCTCGACCCGCCCGCCTTTGCCAAACACCGCCGGGTACTCAACAATGCCCTGCAAGGATACCGCAAGCTCAACGCCAAAGCCTTCGAGAAGATACGCCCCGGCGGCATTCTCTTCACCTTCTCCTGCTCGCAGGTAGTAAGCAAGGAGAACTTCCGCCTCGCCGTCTTCACCGCCGCACAACAATCGGGACGCAACGTGCGCATACTGCACCAACTCGTCCAACCGGCCGACCATCCGGTCAACATATACCATCCCGAGGGAGAATACCTCAAAGGATTGGTTTTATACGTAGAATGAATCCTTATTAATTAACCAACCAATTATCAAACCCTAATGTTATGAAAAAAAACGTATGCATCATGTTGGCTACATTATCATTGCTCGCCTGCTCGCCACAAGAAAAAGCGGGCGATAACAACACAGAGTTTGAATACTCGGTAGAAAAATTTGCCGACCTCGAAGTCCTGCGCTATCGCGTACCCGGCTTTGAGGAACTCAGCCTCGACCAGAAAAAACTTATCTACTATCTCCAAGAAGCAGCGCTGCAAGGCCGCGACATCCTTTTCGACCAAAACGGCAAATGGAACCTTCCCATCCGCCATACTCTCGAAGCCGTATACACCGGATATAAAGGCGACCGCACCACCGACGACTGGAAAGCATTCGATACCTACATCAAGCAAGTATGGTTTGCCAACGGAATACACCACCACTATTCCAGCGACAAGTTCCTGCCGGCGTTCTCGCAACAATTCTTTACCGAAGCCGTCAACTCGGTCGACGCCGCGACACTTCCCTTGCGTGAAGGTGAAACCGTGCAACAACTCTTAGACTCTATCATGCCTGTCATGTTCGACCCCGCCATCATGCCCAAACGCACCAACCAGGCCGATGGCGAAGACCTCGTGGCTACCTCGGCCGGCAACTATTACAGCGGCGTCACACAAGCCGAGGCCGAAGCATTCTACAACAACATGAAAAAAGAGAACGACCCCACCCCTATCTCCTATGGGCTGAACAGTCGTCTGGTAAAACGCAACGGCAAAATATATGAAGAGGTATATAAAATAGACGGCCGATACGGACAAGCCATAAGCCGCATTGTAGAATGGCTCGAAAAGGCTGCCACCGTTGCCGAAAACGACAACCAACGCGCCATTATCAACAAGCTCATCGAGTACTACCGCACCGGCGACCTGAAAGCATTCGACGAGTATTCTATCCTTTGGGTAGAAGATACCCAAAGCCAAGTTGACTTCGTAAACGGATTTATAGAGTCTTACGGAGACCCGCTCGGCATGAAGGCAAGCTGGGAGTCTATCGTCAACTTCAAGAACCTGCAAGCCTCTGAGCGCACCCACATCATCAGCGAGAACGCCCAATGGTTTGAAGACAACTCACCCACCGACAACCGCTTCAAAAAAGAGGCTGTAAAAGGCGTATCGGCCAAAGTAATCACCGCAGCCATCCTCGCCGGCGACTGCTACCCCTCGACCCCTATCGGTATAAACCTGCCCAATGCCAACTGGATACGCGCATCGCACGGCTCTAAGTCGGTAACCATAGAGAACATCACCGATGCCTATAACGAAGCAGCAAAAGGCAATGGATTCAACGAGGAGTTTGTATGGAGTCCCGTAGAACTCGAACTCATAGAGAAATACGGAACCATCACCGACAACCTCCACACCGACCTGCACGAATGCCTCGGCCACGGCTCCGGCAAACTCCTGCCCGGTGTTGACCCCGACGCCCTGAAAGCCCACGGCTCTACCCTCGAAGAGACCCGCGCCGACCTCTTCGCCCTCTACTATCTTGCCGACAAAAAGCTCGTAGAGTTAGGCATCATCCCCAACGACACTGCATACAAAGCAGGATACTATGAGCAAATCATGAACGGTCTCATGACGCAACTCGTACGCATAGAACCCGGCAAAGATATCGAAGAGAGCCACATGCGCAATCGCCAACTCATTGCAGCATGGGCATACGACCTCGGCAAAGCCGACAATGTCATAGAGATAGCCGAACGCGACGGCAAGCACTATGTCAAAATCAACGACTACGATAAACTGCGCCAAATCTTCGGCAAGCAACTTGCCGAAATCCAACGCATCAAGAGCGAAGGCGACTATGAAGCCGGACGCGCATTGGTAGAGAAATATGCCGTCAAAGTAGACAATAAGCTCCACGCCGAAGTCCTCGACCGTTATGCTCACCTCGACATAGCTCCCTACAAAGGATTTGTCAACCCGGTGTACACCCCCGTACTCGATAAAGAAGGCAACATCACCGACATCACCATAGACTATACCGAGGGTTATCCCGAGCAGATGCTCCGCTACTCGCGCGACTACGGCACGCTCCCTGCCTACAACGACTGACCTCGTGCAACCGTCCCATAAACGGGATGGTCTTACATAGATTTATCCCCTAAACCATCGTCCCTGCCGCAGATGATTGCGGCAGGGACGATTTGTCAATACCCATATCACTTACCTACCATTGGCTGCCATACTACTCAACGATACCGAGGCATAGGAAAGGATATCCATATTTCAAAAACAAAAAGAGCTATCACGCTTGCTATTCCCCTCTACGTTCCATGCCACTCTACAATCGCTTACACACCTGCTACGGCTGCCGCAGGCCTGTTTCGTTACCTCTAACCGCCGCATCGGTTGCCATATCTTATCCTTATATCTGCCACAAAACCCCACGACAGTAACCGCACAAAGTCCCACTCCTATCGGAAGAACCGACCCTCAACGGTTTATGCACACGCATCAACCGCTATACGTGCCTGCGCATACATCGAAACACAAAAGCCCCGCAGGAGAATCTCCTGCGGGGCCCATACTAACTATCCGTCTTTGTCTGTGTTGCTTATCGTTTCACGAACTTCAAGGAACGACGATGACCGTCTTGCATATAACTCAATACATACACACCGCGAGGCAACGAAGCCACACTCCACTCACCATTCACCACGCCTTGCGACATCACAAGAGCGCCGTTCAGAGAATAGATATTAGCATCCGTCACGACACGCTGCGTACGCAGTATGTCACCTGCGAATGTCACAACGGCATCGTTCTGAATCTTATCGACGCCTGAATATGTATGTATCGTCAGGCGGCTCCAATTGGCATCGTTCTCAAAGAGGTGAGCTACCTCGTCGGCTACGGTCAGCGTAATGGCTTTCAGGTCCGATATGCCGTCGAACATATCGGAGTAGAAGATAGGAGCTTCGCTACCTGCATAGCTCGTCCAGTCTATGGCCGTCAGTGCCGTACAATCGCCAAATGTGCGGGATGCAAACGTTATTGTCGAGGGAAGGGTCACTTTCGTAAGTGCCACACACGACCTGAATGTACCGGCCATCGCGCTCGAACCGGTGAGTTGTGTCGATTCGCTCAGGTCTATCTCGGTCAGACTCCCGCAATTCTCAAATGCACTGTTCAGACTGGTAAGGCCGCTGCAATGGCTCAAATCTATCGTTGTCAATGCGCTGCAATTCATGAATGCCTGGCGCAGATTGCCGAAGTTGGCTGCCTGACTGGCCTCGGGCATAATCACCGTTTCCAGTGCCTTGCAGTTGACAAACACACCGTTGCTCGACAATCCGCCGTTCACGTAAAGGTCGGTTCCCGCCTCGATTTGGGCCTCGCTCATGTCGACGCTCACCAGCGTAGTATTGCTTGCCATAAAGCCGGTGGTACCTATGGCCACGGCAAGGTCGGTAAAGGCCAGCGTGTTCCATGTTCCGGTAAGATAGAGCTTATCGGCATCGCGCAAGTTTGTCGGTATGTCCGATGCATCCACCACGGTTCCTTCTATCGGTGTTTCGCCGGCCTCGGCTTCTATCGTCAAGCGGCTCCAATTGGCATCGTTCTCAAAGAGAGAGACTACCTCTTCGGTTACGGTCAGCGTAATGGCTTTCAGGTCCGATATGCCGTCGAACATATCGGAGTAGAAGATAGGAGCTTCGCTACCTGCATAGCTCGTCCAGTCTATGGCCGTCAGTGCCGTACAATCGCCAAATGTGCGGGATGCAAACGTTATTGTCGAGGGAAGGGTCACTTTCGTAAGTGCCACACACGACCTGAATGTACCGGCCATCGCGCTCGAACCGGTGAGTTGTGTCGATTCGCTCAGGTCTATCTCGGTCAGACTCCCGCAATTCTCAAATGCACTGTTCAGACTGGTAAGGCCGCTGCAATGGCTCAAATCTATCGTTGTCAATGCGCTGCAATTCATGAATGCCTGGCGCAGATTGCCGAAGTTGGCTGCCTGACTGGCCTCGGGCATAATCACCGTTTCCAGTGCCTTGCAGTTGACAAACACACCGTTGCTCGACAATCCGCCGTTCACGTAAAGGTCGGTCGTCGCCTCGATTTGGGCCTCGCTCATGTCGACGCTCACCAGCGTAGTGTTGCTTGCCATAAAGCCGGTGGTACCTATCGCCACGGCAAGGTCGGTAAAGGCCAGCGTGTTCCATGTTCCGGTAAGTTGCAGCTTATCGGCATCGCGCAAGTTTGTCGGTATGTCCGACGCATCGACCGTAACAGCCTGCGCAGGAAGCATGCTTGCCAGCGACAAAGCCACCGACACGGCTGCTATATATTGATATACTTTCATTGTTGTATTGTTTTAACGTCTTACAATCTTTTGTACAAAACGCTCACCGTTGTTCTCGTATTGCAGCAGATATACTCCCTTGGCAAGGTTATCCAGCCCATAAGTACCCTCTACTACATCACGTTGCATGACTGTCTGACCGTTTATACCATACACATACACATTCGATATAGGCTCTTGTGCCATTATGTATGTACCGTCAAACTTCACCATACCGTCATTGCGTACGCCGGTCACGGCACCTACTTCATTTTGCGGGCACTCTATCTCGAAAGGTTTCTTGTAATAGCTGAGTTGAAGCACATCGTATTCTGTACCATCTCCCAGTTGTCCGCCTTTGTTACGTCCCCAGCCATACAATGTACCGTCAGATGCCAAAGCGAGTGAATAGGATTGTCCCGACGATACTACCGAGAATGTAACCCCTTCGGGCAATAACGGCGATACGGGAGTCGTCTCCAAAGGTATATTGGCAGAGCTGCCTTGCCACAAGCGGCCGTTGTTGTCGCCCAGAGCGCCATCAGAGTTCCAACCCCACATATATACATGCTCTATGACGCCATTGGTACCGGTAGCTACCGATACGGTCTCTTCGCAACCCGATACAGATATTACGGGCTCTGTAACGGCAGTCACTTGTCGGAACTCATAGACATTGCTTTCCAGCTCTTCCTCCGGTTGGTTGAAGCCCAAGATGTTGTTTGAATTGCTGCCCGTAGCCCACAAAGTACCGTCGGTCTTCACAGCATACGTACGGTTAGATATAGCTTGTACAAAAGCCCAGTCATTATCAGTACCGATTTGTACAGGAGTGTCATAATTGACACCATTGGTATTGGCAATACCCAAACCGCCATTTACATTGTTACCCCAGCCCCACAAAGTGCCGTCGGTCTTAATGGCAAGTACATGGGAGTCGCCCGAGGTTATCATCTTCCAATCGTTATCGGTTCCTATTTGTACCGGTACGGTAGAACCTGTCGTTGTACCATTGCACAATTGGTAGCTGTTATTAGAACCCCAACCCCACAAAGTACCATCGGTCTTAATGGCAAAACCTGTATAACCCCAGAAACGTACAGCAGCTACGTATGCCCAGTCACTGTCTGTTCCTATCTGCGCGGGTGTACGGTTCGACATGCTCGTATTTGTACCTTGTACTCCTGATTCGGCCGTACCCACAGCCCACAGAGTGCCGTCTTCTTTCATCAAGAATGCATAAGCCTTACCACCCACGGCAAGTTTCCAATCTTTATCGCTTCCCACAAGACTCCATTCAGCCGTACGCTCCGATACAGAGGGAACACCCATCTGCCCTTGTTCGTTCCAACCACAAGTCCACAACGAACCATCATCGCGAACTGCATATGATGTGGCATCACCCGTAGCTACATATTTCCACACATGCTGTGCTTGTGCGCCGCCGCACAGCATCATGGCTGTCGCTGCGGCTAAAAATGTAATTTTCTTCATACTATGCATTTATTAAAAGGGGTTATTATTATATTATCGCATCATTACTTTCTTCACATCTACTTGCACTCCATCACGCAACAGTTGCACGATATAGACACCTGCACGGCCTACTTCTACCGTCACTTCTCCATCCATGGCTCTCTGTGCAACCGTCATGCCGCACAAATCTATTACACGTACATCGGTGGCTTGGGCATTGCATACCGTCAGATTCTTGCCCGTTGTACGCAATACGGTGGGCGACATCGTCACACTCTCTACGCCGCTATCTTCAAGATTGTCTATAATAGGACATATCATAAACGATGCGCCGGGCATTGTTCCAAAATAGTTGATAGGCATCTGGTAGTCTAAATCGCCATATTTCACAAAGGAGTTATGGGCCATCAGGTTCACCAGCTCAACTTCTGTCATCTCTTTGCCTATAATCTCGGTAAGCATACAGAAATCTTCGGCCTCGGGGTCGGTACCAAAGCCCTCTATCGTAACAAAGAACAACGGCTTATCCCATATCTGCAACGGAGTTTCAAAACGGAACTCGGCAACTGCGGCATTGCGGATGGCAAGCTCGTCCTCCCCGGCTTCGCGTATCTCGCTCATATCCAAATAAACGACTTCAAGAGGCAGTCCCGTAAGGTCAAGCGTTCCGTTTTCCTCATCGGCCACCGGATACCACACTTGCAACAACAGGCGGCTGTCGGCAGCCCATTTGGTAGGCTTAAACGGCAAATATACGTTCACACCCGTCATGTGGGCATTCTTTTGCGAGGTCATAAAGAGGTTGCCATAACCCGTCAGTCCCGCACTGTTCGTACCACCCAGCCATCCGGCGGTTTGGCCGCCGCTTGAATTCAACGGATAATAACCGGTTTGATACGTTTCTCCCCACACACGCGTATCGGCACTACATATTTCGGCCTTACCGCCTACTTTCATGGCGCCTTCGGCTGTATAGTCACTGCTGCCGGCATCATCGGTAACCGTGAGTGTCGGGAAAGCATACGAGCCCGACTCATAATATTGTACCGTACAATTCTCTGTCGTTTGTCCCGTAGCATTACCACCGGGCACACTCCACAGATAACTTGTAGCGCCTTCTGTATTATTTACATATGTAACGTCCATTTGGCGAGGAGCCCACAAAAAATGCTGTCCGTTCATCGTACGATTAAACGACAAAAAATTGCACACAGCTCCCGTCTCGGCATTGATTGTCCCTAAGCAGCGAAGACCGGCTGGCAACTCATACGAAGCAACGGCAGAAACCTTTGCCGCACTCTTTTCCATCCCTGAGATTTCCGACAAAACCGGCGAATCTACTTGCGGCAACTCTTGCCCTGTGCAAACCATCGTCCCCGACAGTGCTGCTAATAATAGGTAAATGTTTCTCATAAGCATTATTTTTTCATATGTACGAATTTATTATTTTTGCAATTATACATAAGCCTTGTCCCATAAACAAAAAAAGATGATATACAAACGATATACAACAGGTAAAAAAACGTCTACAAGCATTCATATCGGCACTTTTATTATTGCCCTTGTTTTATGCTTTTCTACGGGCCACGGCAGGGCCTCCTCCTTCTGGAAACCTATCTATCCGCAAGCCGACGCTCTCGTAGAACTTATCGGAGACGAAAAAAACGAACGTTCCGACAGCATTGTTTCGCGCCTCTATACAATGGCCGACAGTCTCGACAACGACAACCTCCGGGCAAGGACCATTTTCTTAGATGTATATATCAACGGCCCATCGGACTTCACCGAGATGCTCTCCAAGACCAACCAAGCTATCGCCATGGCCGACTCGGCCGATTATTCCTACGACTACCACCGGCTGCTTGCCCTCAAAAGCAATATACTCCTCAACATGGGCAACTACATAGAGGCTTTCAAATTGCTGTCGCTCACGGCTCCTTATTTCACCGCCGTAGAAGATTCGGCACAAACCGCCGTAGCCAATGGCAACATCGGACTCATATATCTCCTCATCGAAGAGTACGACGAGGCCTTCCGTTACCTGCAACGGGCGCAACAGCTTTTCAGACAAAACGGAAATCTCCACTCTTACCTACTCTCGTGCCAGCAAATCGCATATATTTACGAAAAAACAGGGCGAGAGAAGAATGCCAAAGAAGAGCTCCGTTCTATCATCGACAAATATCGGGATGCTCCTGCCGATGTACAAGTGATACGCTATTACTGCATCGCCTCATATTTCAAACTCTTAGACAATAGCAGCAGGCAGGAGATATGGCTCGACGAGCTGTACGACACCGCTCTGAAAACCGGCAATTGGCAGTGCCGCGTCAATGCTGTAAAAAACAAGGCCGCCTGGTTTTTTGCCCAGAATCAACTCGACAGCGCACTTTTATATGCCGATAGCGCATATCACTATGCTCAAACCAATCTGCTCACATTCGGACAGGAAGGCGACATCTACAAGCTCTTGTCACAGATTCACGGCAGCCGGAGCGAATGGAGAGACGCTTACCGATTCCGCGTCATGGCCGAAGAGTACCAAGACTCTATCCGCGTCCTCGATATGCGCACCGATATCCAGAAAGAGAAAATACGACAAGAGATAGCCCAGAATGACATGCGGCTGCATGAGCTCGAAATAGAAAAACGCCAGTCGGTCATCATCGGCACCATCGTTGCAATCGCCCTGCTGCTGTTGCTCATTCTCTCGGGCATCATCATCTATTTATTGCGCAAAAGGGCTCAGGAACGCAAACTGCTCTATGAATCGAAAGAGAAGGAGCTAACCGGACAGGTAGAGGCCAAAAGCCGCGAGCTGTCTTCCGACAAGCTACTCTCCGTAAGCCAGATAAAAACGCTCGAAGCTCTCTCGGATTACATCCGGCAAATGCAGAACGAAAAACAGATAGACCGCCAAGTGGCCAATGTCATACTGGGGAAAATACAAGAATCTTTCAAAAAGGAAGACGAGTGGGAAAACTTCAAAAGGCACTTCGACGAAGTACATCCCTCATTTTTCAAAAAACTCAAAGACCTGCACCCCTCGCTCACCGAGAACGAACGCAAACTGTGTGCCTACTACAAAATGGGCATCAGCAACAAACAGGTTGCACTCATGATGTCGGTACAACCCAAATCGGTCATTATATCCCGGTATCGGATGCACAAAAAGATGGGGCTCTCAAAAGATGTATCTCTCAACGACTATCTGCAAACATTGTAGAGGGCACGCAGCGACGAAGCGAGTGTAGGTATATCATCGTCATGCTACGCAGGGCAAGAGGGGTAGTCCTGCCCCTTGGCGCCGGGGCGGTACGTTTTTGAGACCGAAATCCATTGCACAACACCGCCAGCGTTGGCACAGGTTCTGAATCTGGCATCAAAAATTGAATTAGTCAAGACTTAATCTGACAGTTACGCATAAAAAGAGTAGATTTGT